>URMR01000024.1 GCA_900548935.1 uncultured Collinsella sp. | reverse complement strand
GTCGCACCGAGTAAGGTGCCGGCGCGCGGTCAGATTCGCGATTCCAACTCCTCGGCGTTGATGGCCGAGGCGCTCGATGCGGGAGCCGAGCCCGTGTTTTACGGCATTGCGCCCGACGATGAGCAGGCGATTGCCGAGCTGGTGCATCGTGCCGTGCAGGAGTGCGATTTTGTCATTACGAGCGGTGGCGCCTCGGCGGGCGACTACGATTTCGTGACGGCGCTCGTCCGGCGTGAGGGCGAGGTACTGTTTGACCGCATCTCGATGCGTCCGGGCAAGGCCATCACGTTTGGCTTGCTCGGGGGTAAGCCCTACCTGGGGCTTTCAGGCAATCCGGCCGCGGCGTACGTGGGCTTTGAGATGCTCGCCCGTCCGGCGATCCGCAAGATGCGCGGTTTTGCCGAGGGCGTGCGTCCCGTGCAGCAGGCGATATTGACGCACGGCGTGAAGAAGCGCCAGAACCGACGCTTCTTCGATCGCGCCACGGTTTTGCGCGACCCCGAGACCGGTGAACTGTTGGTGACCGAGGCCAAGACGCAGAATTCGGCGCTGCTCGGCACGATGCAGCGGTCCAACTGCCTACTGCGTATTGACGAAGGACCGTGCGAGCTCAAGGCGGGCGACGTCGTGGATGTCGTGCGTGTCGACCTGCCCGAGGGCACGGTACTATAGGAGGAATGCTATGGAGTTGAAGATATCGATCGTGACGTGCTCGGATACGCGCGATCTTGCTCAGGACGAGGCTGGAGCCGCACTCGAGGAACTTATCGAGGCGCAGGGCTGGGCGGTCGCCTCGCATGTGGTCGTGCGCGACGACGCCAGCGAGATCGGTGATGCCATTGCGGAAGCCGCCGATGAGTGCCACGCCAATGTCGTGCTCACCTGTGGCGGCACGGGACTTTCGATGCGCGACGTGACGCCCGAGGCGACGCGTGCCGTCTGCGACCGCGATGTGCCGGGTATTGCAGAGGCAATCCGTGCGTACTCCATGACCAAGACGCGCCGCGCTATGCTCTCGCGCGCTATTTGCATGCAACGAGGCCATACGCTTGTCGTAAACTTTCCCGGTTCTACGAAGGCCGCCCGCGAAAGCTGGGAGGCCATAGCAGACCAGCTGGAGCATGCGGCCCAAATGACGGCGGGCGGCGGACACGCCAAATAAGCGCACTACCTGCGGCGGGGCGACCTGAACGGCTGCTCCGCCTTTGTTTTCCGCCGAAGCGACGCCAAGGTGTATGGCAAGTCGAAACTATATTCTCTGGCGAGAATAATTTCTCACTATCATTATTCTCGCAGAAGTATAATCTGATTGCAGATTAAAGCCCGCGGTGGGGTGCCCGGGCACAAGGTCCGAAAGGGTTGAACATGTTCGATATGGTTTCACGCCGCGGTTTTGTCTCGCTTTCTGCTGCCGCCGCCGCCGGCCTTGGCCTTGCTGGCTGCTCGGGCAAAAAGACGTCCGAGCCGACTGGATCCGATGCCGGTTCTGCTAAGGCATCTTCCAAGAAAGCTGTCGAGCTGCAGGTCTTTGCCGCCAACTCGCTCGAGAAGGCCCTGCCCGAGGTCCAGGAGCTCTACACCGACCAGACCGGCACTACGTTTGCCGACACGCAGTTTAAGGCCTCCGGCGACCTTGTCGAGCAGATGCGCGCCGGTGCCGCCGTCGACGTGCTCATCACGGCCTCCAAGGGCACCATGGACGACGCCGAGGCCGCCGAGCTCGTCGACGCCGCCACGCGTGAGGACATGTTCGTCAATGACCTTGTGATCGTTCGTGCCGAGGGCTCCGAAACCAAGGTCGAGGCCATCGCCGACGTCGCGAATCTGGACGGCAAGATCGCCATTGGCGACGCCAAGACCGTTCCCGCCGGCAAGTACGCCAACCAGGCCCTGGCCTCCGTGGGCCTCTACACCGGCACCGAGGGCGACGACGGTGATTATGCTCCCGAGATCGCCGACAAGGTCGCGCTGGCCGACAAAGTTGGTACCGCCGCCGCCTATGTGTCCACAGGCGACTGCGTGGCAGGTTTTGTCTACAGCTCTGACATCTACCGCTACGACGGCATCGAGGAGGCCTTCGTGTGCCCCGAGGATTCGCACAAGCCCATCGTGTACCCGGGTGCTGTCGCCGATGGCTCCGAGCACGCCGACGAGGCCAAGGCGTTTATCGACTTCTGCCTGTCTAACAAGAAGGCTCAGAAGATTTGGGCCAAGTACGGCTTTGAGCTTTCCGCGTAGTGCGGCTTGGCGCGATAATTCCATCGTTTTGTGTTTCACTCCGTCCTTGTATTCGCTTGGAGCTTTTCGTGCTTAATAGATTCCGCATGCTTGTCGCCTGTGCTTTGACCTTCGCGCTTTGCTGGGTGCCGGGATTTGCGTTTGCTGGGGACGCTGAGGACGGGGCCCAGGTTGCTGCGACCGCTCATGGGCTTTCCTATGGGATCGAGGGTTTTGAGCGGTTGGCCAAGGGGACCGCTCGTGCCATGGAGGGCCAGCCTGAGGGCTACCGGTTTCCCGTTGACGAGGACGTGGACCTTGTAGTGGCGCCTGCTGCCGATCGCGTTGTGGTGTGGATATCGCCCAAGGCGATTGAGAGGTATGGACTGGATCCGCAGGACAACGAGTGCGTATCGGGTCTCAAGGCCCTCGTCTGTGAGCTCGACAGCGCAAACTGCATGGGAGGTGCGCAGCTGGGGGACGTGGACCTTCCTTGGTATGTCACGGCGGATACAAGGTTTGATGCCGGCGGGTATACCTATGGCTTTGACGAGCACGGTGCGGATGGGGACCGCTATGTGGTGATTGCATCAGCCTCGGGTGATGCCAAGGGCGGCGCGCGTTGGCTTGATAGCGCTCAGATGGTAGAGGCATCGTCAGTCGTGTTGCGGGATGAGCAGGGGCCTTTGACCTCTCTGGGCTCCTTTTTGGGCGACATCGACTATCGCCCGTTTTGGGTGTCCATAAAAACGAGCGGCCTTGCCCTGGTGATCTCCCTTGCGCTGGGCCTGTTCGCCGCGTGGAAGACTATGGGTACCTCGAGTCGCATCAAGGGCCTGCTCGACTCGGTCTTTACGATCCCCATGGTGCTGCCGCCTACGGTGTGCGGCTTTTTGCTGCTTATGCTATTTGGCCGTTCGACCGGGGTGGGGCAGTGGCTCATCTCGCACGGCATCTCGATCGTCTTTACCTGGCCCGCGGCGGTCATTTCAGCCGTCGTTGTGTCGTTTCCGCTGGTCTACCGTACGGCGCTCGGAGCCTTCGAGAGCCTCGACACGCAGATGCTTGACGCCGCGCGAACCCTGGGATGGTCCGAGCGTCGCATCTTTGCCAAGCTTATGATGCCGCTTGGGTGGCCTTCTATTGCCGCTGGTACGGTCCTCGCCTTTGCCCGCGCGATGGGAGAGTTTGGCTGCACGCTGTTCTTTGCGGGCAACTACGCCGGTATTACGCAGACCATCCCCATTGCGATTTACTTTGAGTGGATGGGCGGCAACACCTCGGTGGCCCTCTTTTGGGTCGCCGTTGTGATTGCGTTCAGTTTCCTGGTCATCCTGTTCATTAACATGTACACCGCCCATTCGCAAAAGTATCGCGAGCGGGGCCTTTCCCATGCGGGGCGCAAGCAGGCCAAAGACCTCGCCGGACAGGGTGATTCGCTCGACCCGGCGGGCGGCGATGCCCTGCGAATCGATCGCGAGGCGCTGGCCGAGCTTATGCGCGATGATGCGGCGCCGCAGGGAGGTCGATAGGTCATGTCACTCGTTCTGGATATCAAAAAGCGCTATCCCGGGTTTATGCTCGACATGCAGCTTGAGGCCGGCGAGGAGCGTGTGGCGCTGCTGGGTGCCTCGGGTTGCGGCAAGAGTTGCACGCTGCGCTGCATTGCCGGTGTGGAGACGCCCGACGAGGGCAAGATCGTCGTCAACGGCGTGACCTTTTTTGACTCGGCGGCGGGCATCAACCTGTCACCCCAGGAGCGCAAATGCGCTCTGCTGTTCCAAAACTATCAGCTGTTCCCCAACATGACGGTGGCCGATAACGTATGCGCCGGCGTTGAGGATGCGGGAGACGCCGCAGCGCGCAAAAAGCTTGCCGAACGCTACCTGGGCATCTTTGGTCTGGCCGATTTTGCCGACCGCTATCCCGCGCGCCTCTCGGGCGGTCAGCAGCAACGTGTGGCGCTTGCGCGCATGGTGGCGGCGCATCCGGGGATCTTTATGTTCGACGAGCCCATGAGCGCGCTCGATTCCTATCTTAAGAGCGCGCTCGAGCAGAACATGCTCGACCTGTTCGATGTGTGCAACCGTACCGTGCTCTACGTGAGTCACGATATCGACGAAGCGTGCCGCCTCTGCCAGCGCATCTGCGTGATGCACGACGGGCATGTTGAGGAGATCGGCTCCGTCGAGGACGTGGTCCGCCGTCCGCAGACGCTGGCGGCGCTGCGCCTGACGGGGTGCAAGAACACAAGCCGGGCGCGCAAGGTCGGCGACGAAGAAGTTGAGGCCCTCGACTGGGGCATGAGCTTTAACGTAGGTCGTGAGGTTCCCGATACTGTGGCGTACCTGGGCATTCGCGCAAGCTACTTCCATGTTGACAACCGTGCCGAGTGGGGCCGCAACAGCTATGATTTGCACGTGGCCCGAGTGAGCGATTCACGTTTTGAGCGCCTGGTGCTGTTGGATGCGCCGCGTACTGATGCGCCCACGCGTCTGCAGTGGAAGGTCAACAAGGTGGGCGTGCCTGTCGACGAGCTGCCGCAAGCAGGCGAGACGCTACGCATGCACTTCGATGCGAGTAAGATCCATTTGGTTTGTCGATAGCGCCGGGTAATGCCGTCGGGGATATGAGCCTCGGCGGCTTTGTCTTGCCGCTCGCCGAATGAAGGATGACAAACTCTTATCAATTAAGATAATTATTTATTAAACGACGGCACACGACGCTGTCGTACGCATGTCGGCGGTGTTCGTCTGGACGACAACCGTTGATATAGTTACCTTCGACGAGAAAAGGAGGGTGCGCCGGTGCTGCAGACGACATACATTCGCCGCGTTGCCGCGCGTGCCCTATATATGGCTCGGAGTCGCATATGAGCAGGTATGTTCACGGCTCCGGGAGAGACGACGCACAACTAAATAACTGTCCGCAAGGCAGGTTCTCCAAGATTCCGGGTTTGAGTGCGCCTGGATTGTCACCATCCGTGGTGCATCCATGCCGTCGTATCTCGTTTTGGTTCGAGAGGGGACCCGTTATGGCTGAAGCTCTCGATTTTCATCCGATGTGGCGGAGCTTGGGTATGTCGGCCCTTTGATGGCCCCATTACGTATCGTTGCTTTTGCCGGGCGGTACCCCGATGCACCGCAAGGCGCTGTCCGGCTTTGCATATATTTGTCCGTTTGTTCAGCTATGAGAGGATTTTTATGAACAACAACCTTACCCAGGCGGGCATTTCCCGTCGCAGCTTTGTAGCCGGCCTTGGCACGCTATCCGTGTTGGCCGGACTCGGCCTCACCGGCTGCGGCGGTTCGGGCGCCGAGAGCGGTAGCGCCGCTGCCTCCGGCCAGGATGTGGAGTATCGCGACGAGCTGCAGATCGCGCTCCCGGCGAGCCCGGACGGTCTCGATCCGCACACCACGTCGTCGCTTGTGACCATGGACATCATCTGCAACGTCGTCGAGCCGCTCTTTGGCCTCGATAGCGACTACGAGCCCCAGCCCGTGCTGGCCAAGGGCTATGAGGTCTCCGACGACGGCCTGACCTACACCATCAAGCTGCGCGAGGGCGTCACCTTCCACAACGGCAAGGAGTTTGGCTCCGAGGACGTCGTGGCTTCGATGAACCGCTGGCTCACCGTCAACGACCGCGCCGCGAGCTTGCTGCCCGGCGCCACCTTCGCCGCCTCGGGCGACCACGAGGTCACCTGCACGCTGACCGAGCCCGCCATCGACTTTATGATCATCCTGGGCAACCACTCCCAGTATCCGGGTATCTTCCCCTCCGAGGTCATCGAGGCCGCGGGCGATACCGGCGTGACCGAGTACGTGGGTACCGGTGCCTACAAACTTGTGGAGTGGAAGCAGGACCAGTACATCCATCTCACCCGCTACGAGGACTATGTCGCCGCCCACGGCAAGGCTTCGGGCTACACCGGCAAGGTCTCCGCGCCCACCAAGGACATCTACTATCAGTTCGTGACCGAGGCCTCCACGCGCGTGAGCGGGTTTGAGACCGGCGAGTACGATATCGCTGGCGAGATCCCCACCGAGAACTACCACGACTTCGACGGCAACGACGACGTTAAGCTCTACACCCATAACGCCGGCGTTCTGACCGCCTTCCTCAACATGAACGAGGGCGTCTTCGCCGACGAGGAGATCCGCAAGTGCGCCCTCATGGCTATCGACTGCGAGGCGGCCGCTCTTGCCGCCTATGGCGAGAAGGAGCTCTTCAACATCGATCCCAACCTTGGCAACCCCGAGAACGCTCAGTGGGCGACCGACGCGGGCAAGAAGTACTTCAACCAGGCCGACGCCAAGGCCGCCAAGAAGGCCCTGGCCAAGACCTCCTATGCCGGTGAGACGGTCAAGCTGCTGACCACTCCCGACTACAAGGATATGTACAACGCCACCGTCGCGCTGCAGGAGCAGCTCGAGAAGGCCGGCTTCACCGCCGAGGTCGACAGCTACGAGTTCGCGACCTTCATGGACATTCGCTCCGGCAAGCCCGAGCAGTGGGACCTCTTTGTGGCCTCCACCAACTACAAGCCCATCCCGGCCCAGTCCCTCTCGGTCTCCAAGGCCTTCTATGGCCTGTCCGACGAGAAGGCGCTCAAGCTCGTGGCCGAGACCCGCACCGCCAAGGACACCGACGCCGCGGCCAAGAAGTGGGCCGAGGCTCAGGAGCGCCTCTATGAGATCGCCGTCATCGAGCCGCTTTGCCACTACGCTTCCATCACGGGCACCCAGGCAGACGTCGAGGACGTCGAGGTGCTCGACGGCGCCATCGTTTGGAATGCCAAGCGTCCGGAGTAATGCAATAGATGGCGTGGCGGCTTGAGGGATCTGGTCCCCTGTGGCCGTCACGCCCTGTCCACGTTCAGAGGGGAAATAGACGCCTCGCATGTTGAAGTACACGCTCAAACGTATAGGCGCGATGGTTCCGGTGATGCTCATCATCTCGGTCGTCGTGTTTTTGATTATCTATCTCACGCCGGGCGACCCGGCTTCTTCGATGCTCGGCATGGAGGCTTCGGCCGACCAGATCGAGCGCGTCAACGATAGCTTGGGACTCAACGAGCCGCTGCCGCAGCGCTACGTTGAGTGGATGGGCGGCGTGCTTACCGGCGACCTGGGCGATTCGTATTTTATGCGCCAGCCCGTCACGCAGGCGATCGCCGAGCACTTTGGCCCCACGCTATCGCTCGCGCTTCTGGCACAGCTCATCGCGCTGTTGATTGCACTGCCCTGCGGCGTCGTCGCTGCCCTCAAACATGGGTCGCGCACCGACGCGGTCTTGCGTGTCGTTGCTCTTTTGGGCGTGGCGATACCCGGCTTTTTGATGGCGCTCATGCTTATGTGGCTGTTTGCCGTCACGTTGCGTGTGTTCCCGGTGGCCGGCTATGCGCCGCTATCGAAGGGTTGGTTCAGCCATTTACGCTATCTTGCGTTGCCGGCTATATCGCTTGGATGTGTGCAGGCGGCCCTGCTCATGCGCATGACCCGTTCGAGCGTTATCGAGGCCATGCAGCTCGACTGCGTCAAGACGGCGCGTGCCAAGGGCGTCTCCGAGGTTCGCGTGGTACTGGCCCATGCCCTGCGCAACGCAGCGCTGCCGATTCTCACCTCGGTCGGCTATTCTTTTGGCGCCCTGATTACGGGCGCCGTGGTGACTGAGGCCATTTTTAACATCCCCGGTTTGGGCCAGCTGGTCACGAGCTCTATCGAGCGTCGCGACTATCCGGTGATTCAGGGCGTGCTGCTGGTCATCGCCTTGTTGAATTCGGTGATCAATCTGGCCGTCGACCTTGCCTACGGCGCTTTTGACCCGCGTGCTCGCAAATGGGGCGATGCATGATGGCAAACTTTAAGAAGGCTCTTGCCAACAAGGGGTTTGTGGTCGGCGGCTGCATTTTCCTGGCGATTGCGCTGATCGCGCTCGTCGGTCCGCTGGTGTGGACGGTTAATCCCAATGCGCAGGAGATGGCGTTGCGACTTTCGGCACCTTCGCCCGCGCATCCCTTTGGCTGCGATGACTTTGGCCGCGACCTGCTTGCCCGCGTCATCGCGGGCGCGCGCGTGTCACTTGGCGTTGGCATTGCCGTCACGCTCACGACGAGTGTGCTCGGCTTGGTGATCGGCGCCTATGCGTGCTACAACGAGAGACTCGATCATATTCTCATGCGCATCTGCGACGGCCTTATGTCTATTCCGGGCGTGCTTTTGGCTATCGCACTCATGGCCATGATGGGTGCCTCGGTCTGGAACGTCATCATCGCGCTTTCCATCGTCTATACGCCCAGCATGGCGCGCATCGTGCGCTCGCGTGCGATGGTGGTCAAGGAGGAGCCCTTTGTGGAGGCCCTGCGCGTGCAGGGCGCCTCGACCGCGCGTATCGTGTGGCTGCATATCGTGCCCAACGTTATGGCACCCTTTCTGGTGCAGGCGACCTTTGTCTTTGCCGAGGCCGTGCTCTCGGAGGCCGCCCTCTCGTTTCTGGGCCTGGGTATCAAGGCGCCCGACGCCAGCTGGGGAAACATCCTGCAGGCAGGCAAGAACGTGATGCGTAAAGCCTGGTGGATGATCTTCTTCCCGGCTATCGCCATCATCGCGAGCGTGCTTTCGCTGAACCTTGCCGGCGACGGTCTGCGCGACGCCCTCGACCCCAAGACCAAGGAGGACTAGCCCATGAGCGAACATCTTTTGGACGTGCGCGACCTCTGCATCTCGTTTGTGGATCGCGATGGCAACGCGCTGGAAGCCGTCAACAAACTCAACCTACATATCGATGCCGGCGAGATCGTTGGTGTTGTCGGCGAGTCCGGCTGCGGTAAGTCGGTGTTTGCCCAGAGTGTCATGCGCCTATTGGAGCATGAACAGAAGATGGCCTTTGAGGGCCAGATTGTGTTTGATGGCGAAGATCTGCTGGCGCGCCCGCTCAAGCGCATGCGCGAGGTGCGCGGCTGCGACATTGCCATGATTTTCCAGGACCCTTTGAGCTCGCTTAACCCCGTCATGACGGTCGGGGCCCAGGTCGTCGAGGCCGTGCGGGCCCACTGTAAGGCGAGCCGACGCGAAGCCCGCAACGAGGCTCTATCGCTGTTGGAGCGTGTGGGAATTCGAGATGCCGCGGCTCGCTTCGACATGTATCCGGGCGATTTTAGCGGCGGTATGCGCCAGCGCGTGATGATCGCCATGGCGCTTGCCGGTCATCCGCGACTGCTGATTGCCGATGAGCCCACCACGGCACTCGACACGACGACTCAAAAACAGATTTTGGATCTCCTGCGCGAAATCAACAGTTCCGAGGGCATGGCGGTGCTTTTTATCAGCCATGATTTGGGTGTCGTCACGAGCATCTGCTCGCGCGTACACGTCATGTATCTGGGTCAAATCGTAGAAGAGATCGACGCCTGCGGCCTTATGGAGCGCCCGAGCCACCCGTATGCCCAGGGGCTCATCGCGAGCATTCCGCCGCTCGAAGGCGAGCGAGTTGACACGCTGGCGGATATTCCGGGCACAGTGCCGCCGCTTACGGCAATACCCTGTGGATGCCGCTTTGCGCCTCGTTGCGCCCGGGCGGACGAGCGTTGCCGCGCGCAGGAGCCTCCGCTGTTTGTCGTGAATGCGTGCGACCGGTCTAAATGCTGGCTTGTCGAGAAAGGGGAGTGCCATGGCTGTTGATAGCGAAGCCCTGCTTAGGGTCTCACATCTGACTAAAGCCTATCCCATGCCGGGCTCAGGTTTTAAGCGTCAAGCCTTTACCGCCGTGGACGATCTGTCGTTTGAGATCGCGCCGGGCGAGGTCTATGGCCTGGTTGGCGAATCCGGATCGGGCAAGTCGACGACTGGACGCCTGATCTGTGGTCTCGAGCGCGCGGATTCCGGCTCGATTGTCTATCGCGGGCACGACCTCGCCACGATGTCGGAGCGCGAACGCAAGCCGTTTCGCCGCGAGATCCAGCTGGTATTCCAGGATAGCTCTACGGCTTTTGACACGCGCAACCGTGTCGGTCGCATTTTGGAGGAGCCGCTGATTATCGCCGGCGTGCGCGATGCGGATGAGCGCCATGGGCGCGCGCTCTCGGCCCTGACCTCGGTCGGTCTTCTGGCAGAGCATTATGACCGCTATCCGCATGACCTTTCGGGGGGACAGCGTCAGCGACTCAATCTGGCACGGGCGCTTATTTGCGAGCCGCGTCTTGTGGTATGCGACGAACCGGTCTCGGCGCTTGACGTGTCCGTTCAGGCCCAAGTGCTCAACTTGCTTCGCGACCTGCAGCGCACGACGGGTGTAGCGCTGCTGTTTATCACGCATGATATGCGTGTGGTTCGGCATATGTCCGACCGGATTGGCGTGCTCTACCACGGTCGTCTTGTCGAGGAAGGCGCGGCCGAGGACGTGATCGCGCACCCGAGCGATCCGTATACGCAGGAGCTTATCGACGCCATTCCCTAGAGGATGCTTCCTTTTGAGTATGGCGTGGGTTCGTTGTTTAATTGTCGGTATTTCGGTGCAAGAGAGGGGAACTACTATGGCCGATATCGAAGAGCAGCCGTTGCCGTCCACGTTTGAGGAGTTCAACGAGCAGCGCAAGGCGGCGTTTATTCGCGTCAAGGATTATAAACAGGCGGGTAATCGCCTGGTCGGCTTTTTGTGTAGCTATACGCCGCTCGAGATTATCGATGCCGCTGGGGCTGCGAGCGTGGCGCTGTGCGGCACGTCCGACGAGGTGATTCCCGAGGCCGAGAAGGTGCTGCCGGCAAACCTCTGCCCGCTCATCAAGTCGACGTACGGTTTTGCCTACTCGCAAAAGTGCCCGTTTACGTACTTTAGCGACATGATCATCGGCGAGACCACCTGCGACGGCAAGAAGAAGATGTATGAGATGCTCGGCGAGATCAAGGATACCTACATCATGGAGCTGCCAAACCGCCAGTCCCCCATGGGCCGCAAGCTCTGGCGAGAGGAGGTCGTCGCCCTCAAAAACAAGCTGGAGGAAAAATTCGGCGTCGAGATCACCGAGGAAAAGCTGCGCGAGCAGGTGCACCTTTCCAACCAGAACCGCCTGGCCCTGCGCCACTTCTATGAGCTGATGAAGCTGGACCCGCCGCCGATGGCAGGCTCCAACCTGTACGCAGTGCTGTACGGCTCCAACTTTAAGTTTAACCGCCGCCAGGCCATCGACGAGGTCAACGCCCTGACCGAGCGCATCAAGAGCGAGTACGAGCAGGGCAGCCGCCCCGTCGAAAAGCGCCCGCGCATCCTGGTCACCGGCTGCCCCATCGGCGGCAACGCGATGAAGGTGGTCAAGAGCATCGAGGCCAACGGCGGCAACGTTGTCTGCTACGAAAACTGCAGCGGAGCCAAATCGGTCGACGAGCTGATCAACGAGGACACCGACGACATCTACCAGGCAATCGCCGACCGCTACCTCAACATCGGCTGCTCCTGCATGACCCCGGACGAGAACCGCTTCAAGCTGATGGGCCGTCTGCTTGACGAGTACAAGATCGACGCGGTCGTCGAGGTGGTCCTGCAGGCCTGCCACACCTACAACGTCGAGTCCTACTACATCAAGCGCTTTGTCACCGAGCGCGGCATCCCGTATATGTGCGTCGAGACCGATTACTCCTCCTCCGACATCGGCCAGCTCAACACCCGCTGCGCCGCCTTCATCGAGATGCTGTAATCCAAACTGAAAATCTCACTGCCGCCCGCTGTCTTTGAGCAGAGACGGGCAGCAGACTTGTGTTTCCTCCCCAGCAAAAAGAGCGAACTGATGATCGTCAGTTCGCTCTTTTTTTCGCGGCGAATGGAGCAGATTTATTTTCTATCAACTTCCACAAATTTATTACATGATATTTGTAAGTTATTTCCTTCCTTCTCAATTGACATCGGTCGCAAATAATGTTACACTTTAGAATAGAACGAAGAAAGAGCAAAACACGCTCCATCTCAACAGAAAGAAGGTCTTCCACCATGATCCGCATCCTCTCCTCCGCCCGCGGCAAGGCGCTGCTCGGCCTTGTCCTGCTGCTTTGCCTGCTGGCCGGAGCCCTGCTGTTCTGGCAGACAGACGCCGGGGACTCCGCGCACTACACGCTGGTCGGGGACGGCTACGTTGTCCAGGTAAACCAGAAACAATTCGATGAATTTGGCACCGGGGAATTTGCCGACCTCGATCTTGACCGCTTCGCCGAGCACTACGGGATGGAAAAAATTTCCCTCGACGACAAGGAGGCGCTTACCAGAATAGGGTATGAAGTTTCCCCTGCGCCGCCCAAAGCCAATCCGTAAAAAAACGAAGGCACCACTTCAAAGTGGATGCCTTCGTTTTTTTATTTATGCGGAGAAAACAATCTCCATCACCCGCTTAAACAATCGCCAGCGCATCTCCATGGTCATCTTCCATTCCCATGTTGGATCGCCCTCCCGCAAAGGATGCCGGTCGGAAATCATCAGCACCGAGGCCACCTGCAGACCCAGGAACTTCCCGACGCTCCACAGAGCGGAGGTCTCCATGTCCACCGCCACGGCGCCCTTTTCCCGCCAGAGCTGTTCCTTGTAGAAGGTCTGGCGGTAGACCGCGTCGGTCGTGACGATGGGCAGCACCTTCGCTTCGGGGATATTTTGCAGCTGCTCGAACAGCTGCTCATCCGGACGGGCAAAATCGATCTGTTCGTAATAGTGCAGCGATGTGCCCTCCTCGACAAAGGCCTTGTCCGGCACCAGGATGTCCCCGACCGCTACCTGCTCGGAGAATCCGCCGCACATCCCGACGGTGACCACCCGCTTGACCCCGAGGACAGCGAGCGTCTCGATAGTGTCCACCGCCTGCGGCGCGCCGCGTCCGCCGTCCAGAAAGCAGATTTTTTCGTCCAGCTTCCAGACCGACCCGCCCTGCAAAAAGCGGGGCAGCTTTTCGGTCAGCAGCGTGCAGGGGTAGTGCTCCTGCAGATACTGCGGCCCGCTGTGCATATAAAACAGGATGGCGGTTTCGGGCAAAGATACTACCGGACCATTGTGGCCGCAGGCGACGTGTTCCCTGGCGGTCAGCACCGTGGCCGTCCGGTCATCCTCAAATTTCCACATTCCTTTTCCTCCTCGCTTCAAACAGGCTCACACCCGCCGGTACAGAATCGGCACATCGTAGCCGAAGGTGCGCTTGCCGTTTACCTCCATCGACTCGGAAACTTCCAGCTGCTCACTGGAAAAGCGCTCGAACAGCGTAAACTTGAGTACCGGCGAGAACATGCTCTCGCTGCCGCCCTCCCAGACGCCGTCACGCTCGTGGTAGAGGGCCGGGGTGAATTTTGCCGAAGGCTTCAAGGCGTCAAAGGCAACCGGCTTCAGCTGCTGATAGGTGAAGCTGTCCTTGTCGTAGCCTTCCGGCATCTCGTAGGAGGTGAGCTTGACCGCTTCCCCCTCCATGGTAAACAAAAACAGGTGCGGGGAGGCGTTGGTTCTTTCCCCAACGGTGTAGTAGCTCTCCTCCAGCACAAACACTCCGTCAAAGTCCTGCGGCAAGCCGGTAATTTTATCGTTGCAGGCGGTGTTGACGTGGCGCGCCAGCGGAAAGGTTTGGTTGCCCTCCTTTTGCATCTGCTCGTACTGCTCCCTGTTATCAAAGCTGCCGGTCAGCAGCTCCACAAATTGCTGTAAGCGGTTCATCTTTTATTCCTCCCTTTTCAGTTACGGGTGTATTTTCCACAGTCAGCCGTTCAAGCGGGGCAAAACCATCCGCTTATCGGCCCATAAAAAACAAAAACAAGCTCAGCGCCAGCAGGTCGGCGCAGCCGCCGGGGCTTAGGTTGCACGCGGTAAAGGCGCGGTCCAGCTCCCGCATCTGCTCGGGGCCGGCGCCCTGTTCCAGTGCCTTCCCCGCCTGCTGCTGCGCCCATTGCAGCGTTTGGGGGTCGGAGCGGGTGAGGATATTGGTGTCCTGCACCGCCTGGATCAGCCGCAGCAGAGCGAGCAACGCAGCGTCGTTGAGGCTTTTGCCCGCTTCGCTTCCCTCCCGCAGGGCGGGCAAGCCGACCTGCAGCACCGAAGGGAACCCCTGCGCCGCCTCTCCACGGATGCCGGTGATGCCGTAGTCGCGGTACAGCCGCTCGCCGTAGGAAAGATTCTCCTTTTGCTTCAAGCCCTCAAAGTCCCGCAGCAGGTCGCGGCAGAGGGCTTTGCAGCGGGCCGCAAAGGCGGATTCCCCAAAGCCTTCCTCCATCATGCTCCCCATCACCGCACAGAAAATCCCCATCGAGAAGATCGCTCCCTTGTGGGTGTTGATCCCGCCGGTGGCGCGCAGCATCCGCTGCTCGGCCAGCTTGCCGTCCATCCGCAGCAGCGCAAAGAGGACGTCCGGCTCCTCACGGTACAGCGCCCCCTTTTTCGCGCACTCCCGAAAATAGGGGTAGAGCGCGCAGGCGCTGTCAAAAAAGGTAAACTCGTCCATGTCCCGGTGCGCGCCGCTGTTCTCCCGGTCCACCAATCCCGGCTTTGGCGCGATGTGCACCTCATACAGCAGCGCCCGGCAGGCATGCCCGGCGACCCTGTCGGCATATTCCCCTACAAAGTAGCCGTCGATCAGCTCCACCGTGCGCCGCAAAATCTCCCTGATGTCGTGCCGGCGGCTGCGCGCGCAGGCCGCCGCCATCTCCCCGCAGACAAGGCAGCGGCGCGGCGGCAGCCCCAACTGCTGGCGGGAGATTTTGGGCACCCCTTTTGCCATCACGTCGATATCCAAAAGCCGCCCGAGGGCAAAGCCCTCCTCGATCTCCACCATCCGTCTTTTAGCGGTGACAAGATCGAGGTCGACCAGCAGGTACAGCTCGTCCCCCGTCCGCTCGTGGCGCTCAATGCACTTTCCAATTTTCGCCCGCTCAAAGCGCAGCTGGGTGAGGATGCGGCTCTTGCCCTCCTCGAAAGCCTTTGTAAAAAGCGGCGCGCTCTTGACCGACCCGGCAATATTGAGGGTCAGGCAGATCAGCGTCCCCTGACCCTCTTCCAGCAGCTGCCGCTGGGTGTCGGCCCGCCTTTCCCGCGCGAACAAAATCTCGTCGAGCGCAAGCGGCGGGGTGTTTAAAATTTCCTGTAAGTGTTCCTCTATCATTCGTTGTCCGTTTCCTGTCTTAATTTTTCGGCGATTTGCTGCCCCCGCTCGGAGCGCAGAAAGCGCAGGGTGCTGGACGGCACCATCTGCCCGATGGCGTCAAAGTCCCCCGCCTTCAGGCACGCGCGCACCCTGGAAGCGCTGATCTCCAGCCCGTCCAGCTGCTTGCGGGGAATCTCCACCACCTCGATGCCGTATTCCGGCAGGATGCGCTTCATCTCGCGGTTGTAGGCGCTGGTGACCTGGCAGAACGGCTCGGTGCCGACAAAGCGCCGGGTGATGGCAAGCTCCTTGGCAAAGTATTCGCAGAAGATGCGCAGATCCAGCTCGCAGTTGATCTGCTCGGCGCGGGCCTGCTCCTTGAGAAAATAGGTGGGAAAAACCGCCGAGGAGATGAGGTAGTCGGAGGTGTGGTGCAGGATGATATTGGGGATGCCCTCAATCCCCTCCCGCACCAGCTCGTAGCGCACATCCGCCGGGAAGGCGCTGCGGTCCTCCGAGAGGACAAAGAGGTGCAGGGTATCGCACTGGCTCGCTGCCGTCTCGATCAGATAGCGGTGGCCGTTGGTGAAGGGGTTGCAGTTCATCACCGCCGCCCCGATCACTCCGCCTTTCTGCTGCGGGCGCTCCAGGCCCTGCACATACTTCTGGATTCCGTCGCGGACATTCTCCATAAAGAGGACGTCCGCCGTCTGGAGGATCGGATAAAATCCCAGGTCGGAGAACATCGCCCGGTTCTGGGGCTTGGTAAAGACAAAGAGGTGGCTCTGTCCTGTCTCCATCGCGCGGTTTAAAAGCAGAGTGACGATGCGGGAGGAAAGGCCCTCGCCCTGATAGCGGTCATCCACCGCCACGCACTTGATGACGTTGTGCTGCAGCGAGCCGGTGGCGGCGATCTCCCCATCCTGGGTCACCAGGTTGACGGTGTACTGCACCCCCTCGTCGTAGCTCAAATTCATCCGGCGCAGAAACTCCTCCAGCCGCCGGCGCTTTCTGCCGGTGAAGGGGTGGCCGTATTCCTCATAAAACTGACTGTATTCCATCGGTTGTCCTCTCTTTACCAGGTAATGGTCTGTCCCGGGCGCAGGATCAGACGGTTCTCCGCATGAAAGCTCTCCGCCATCTCCTGCGAGAACAGCGCTCCCGGCTTCATGTGGACGGGAACGTTGCATTTTGCACCGATGATCTCCGCACAGCGGGCGGCCTCAATGGCGTTCATATTGTAGATGCCGTCGATAGGCAGAAAGGCATAGTCGATCTGCTCGGCGCGCAGCTTCTTCATCTCCTCGGTCTCGGAGGTGTCGCAGGCAAAGTAGAGCTTTTTGCCGCCGGTGGAAATCAGGAATCCGACGCATTCAGATTTTGGATGGTTCTTGTTGTAGGCAGCGGTGGCCTTCACCAGCACATCCTTGACCAGGCACCCGCCATAGCTTGCGCCATCAATCAAATTTGCGGCGCGCAGCACCTTGCCGTCCGGCTTTAGATGGACGCGGCTGACCTGATTGTGGTCGCTGTGCTCGTGGGAGACCAGCACCAGGTCAGCGGGTTTGTCATATCCCTCTCCGGCGAAGGGGTCGATGTAGACGACAGCG
>URMR01000023.1 GCA_900548935.1 uncultured Collinsella sp. | reverse complement strand
GGGTATCATGGGCATGACCTTTATCAAGGCGATGGAATGCAGTCGTGCGATGGACGAGGCCATGCTGTGCCGCGGCTTCGCCGGCGTGTATCCGGCGCCTGCACGGAGCGGCTTTGGCTGGCGCGATGCGGTTTACGCGGCCGGCGTTGCGTTGCTCGCCGTGTTGTGCGCGGTGCTGTAGCGCGGACGGTCGAACCGTCGATGTGAGTAGGGAAGGGCGACGTTTTGGCAAACGATACGAATAACGCGATGGGTGCGAGCGGTGCTGCCGGCACTGAGGTCACGCCGCTCATCGAGTTTCGCGACGTGGTGTTTTCCTATGCGGGTCATACGGTGATCGACGGCGTTTCATTGCGGGTGAACCGTGGGGAGCTCGTTGCTCTGCTTGGTCCTAACGGCTGCGGCAAGACGACGATCATGCGCCTTATTAACGGCCTTGAGCTCGCGGACGCGGGCACGTATCTGTTTGACGGGCATGCGGTCGATACGGCATATCTCAAGGATTCCGCGACGGCCCAGCGGTTCCATCAGCGCGTGGGCTTTGTGTTCCAAAACGCCGATGCGCAGCTCTTTTGTGCCACGGTCGGCGAGGAAGTCGCGTTTGGCCCGGCTCAAATGGGGCTGCCGGCAGACGAGCTCGAGCGCCGCGTCCGCGATGCCATGGAGCTGTTCCAGGTTGCCGATCTGGTCGACGCCTCGCCTTATCAGCTTTCGGGCGGGCAAAAGAAGCGCGTGGCGCTGGCTGCCGTCGTGTCGATGAACCCCGATATCCTGGTGCTCGACGAGCCTACCAACGGACTTGACGAGGACTCGTGCGACATCGTGGTCAACTTTCTACTGGCCTATGTTGCTGCCGGTAAGACGGTCTTGATGAGCACGCACCATCAGGATTTGGTACGACGTCTGGGTGCCCGCGCCATCTATATCGATCGATATCACCATGTGGTCGAGGCGCCTTCGCCGTCGTATGGAACCGAAAGCGGTGCTACGGATTAGTTGCTGCGTAGAGCGTGCGTAGCCGCCCGCGTGGCTTTGCCGTGATGGTATAGTTATCCAGGTTTTTATGGGGGTGGCTATGCCAAGCTGGAACATTCATATCGCTCAAACGGAGCGTTTGCTGGAGCGCACCGGTGCGCTTGCCAATAGCGTGCGCGACCGCAATGCCTTTTTGTTTGGCTGCGTGGTTCCGGATATCTTCGTGGGCTATATGGTCCCTGGCATCGCCGATCCCATCCCGTATCGCATCACGCATTTTGCCAAGCCTGAGCCTATCCCCAAGCCGCGCGAGCATGAGTTTTGGGATACCTATGTGGCGCCGCTGCTCAAAGGGGCGTCTGTTGGTACGCCGGCTGCCGCGACCTCGATCGCCGAGGAGCGCGAGCGACTCAATCGGGTGCATTATCCCCAACGCTACAAGGATGCCGAGCCGGTTGCCGGTCCCGGTGCTAGCGAGCTTTCGCTCGCGCCCGATGACGTGGCGCAGTCGCTGCTCGATCTGACGCTGGGCGTTTGGTCGCATCTGGTGGCAGATACCGTATGGAATACGCGCGTGAATCAGTACCTGGAGGCGCACGGCGGCAAGCCGTGCGAGGAATTCCGCATTAAAAAGCAAGGCGACTTTGACTGGTTTGGCAAGACGCTCGGCATTGTTTCAATTCCGCGCGCGACCGATCGCCTGTATACTGCGGCGACGCGTTTTGGTCAGTATCCCATCCATAAGGAGTATGTGCTCAAGACCATCGGCGTTATGCACGAGATTGTACGCGAAAACCCCGGCGAGCCCGATCATCCGCCGTATCGCTTGCTAACCGAGGACTTTTTCGATGCAACGTTTACCGAGGTCATCGAGCTGACCGAGGCGGGATTTGCCGCCCGCGTCGCATCACCCGGTGCGCCCGCTCTGCCTCTGATCGCTAGCTGCTAGCCGGCCGGCTTGACGGTGAACGGCTCATCCCAACTGACTAACAGCTCCCGTCGCAGGGCGTAAACACGGCAAACGAGCTGCACATTTCATAGCATGCCATAAGCAGCTGGTTGCGTGTCATGCCGTGCAGGAGGCATCGACGTACAGAAAAAGGGCCCGGAAGGCGAAGCCTTCCGGGCCCTTTGCAATGCAAATGTGCTTGCAAGTGCGTTTTAGCGCACCTGAGCGACGTAAGCGACGTTGGTCGAGGAGACCTTGTCCTCGAGCTGGACGCTCATGCGGGGATCGCCGGCGGTAGCGACAGTCAAATCGCCAGTCTCGACGTAGCCGAGCTCCTTAGCGGTCTCGATCGCCTTGACGATCGTGCCGTTGACGGTGCCCTGGGTAATCTCGGCCTGGTGCGGGATAACGCCCCAGTACATGATCATCTGCTGGACGGCCCACTCGTGGCGGGAGAACGCGCAGATCGGCATGTTGGGACGGAAGTGCGAGATCAGGCGAGCAGTACGACCGGTGGTCGTCGGCACGGTGATGCACTTGGCGCCAACGGTGGTGGCCATGTTCACAGCGGACATACCCACAACGTTGTTGACGACGCGGGTACCGTGAGCATCGGCCGGAACCTCAAGCGGAGCGTGAGCCGGGAGGTACTTCTCGGTCTCGAGAGCAATGCTGGCCTGCATCTTTACGGCCTCGACCGGGTACTTACCGGCAGCGGACTCGCCGGACAGCATGACAGCGTCGGTGCCGTCGTAGATGGCGTTAGCAACGTCGGCAACCTCGGCGCGCGTCGGGCGCGGGTTCTGCTGCATGGAGTCGAGCATCTGCGTAGCGGTGATAACGGGCTTGTAGGCCGCGTTGCACTTGGCGATGATCTCCTTCTGGATGTGCGGAACGAGCTCGGGCTTGATCTCGATGCCCAGGTCGCCACGGGCGACCATGATGCCGTCGGAAGCCTCGAGAATCTCGTCGAAGTTCTCGACGCCCAGGGCGCACTCGATCTTCGGGAAGATCGTCACGTGCTCGCCACCGTTCTCGCGGCAAAGCTCGCGGATGCCGCGGACGGACTCGCCGTCACGGATGAAGGAAGCGGCGATGTAGTCGATGTTCTCGGTCAGGCCAAAGAGGATGTCCTGACGATCGCGCTCGGTGATGGCGGGCAGCGAGATGTTGACGTTGGGCATGTTGACGCCCTTGCGCTCGCCGATCAGGCCGTCGTTCTTGACGACGCAGGTCATGTCCTGGCCGTCGACGGACTCGACCTCGAGGGCAACCAGACCGTCATCGATCAGGATGAGGGAGCCCTTCTCGACCTCGGAGGGCAGAGCCAGGTAGTCGAGGGAGATGTGCTCAGCGGTGCCGTGGAAATCCTCGGACGTGGGCTGAGCGGTGACGACGATCTTGTCGCCGGTCTTGACGGCAACCTTCTTGCCGTCGACCAGAAGACCGGTGCGGACCTCGGGGCCCTTGGTGTCGAGCAGGATGCCGACGGGCATACCGAGCTCCTTGGAAATACGACGGACGCGCTCGATGCGACCGTGGTGCTCGTCGTAGGAGCCGTGCGAGAAGTTAAAACGGGCGACGTTCATGCCCGCCTTGATCATCTCGCGGATGGTCTCGTCGCTATCGCAGGCGGGACCCATGGTGCATACAATCTTGGTGCGCTTGTACATTCAGACCTCCATCTGACATCGTCTTGCGCTGATAGATAAACCATAAGAAATAAAACTGACTTGATTATAACGAAATGACGACCGAATACCCCCAAAAATCGACCGTATGCCGAATTAGAAGTTCATTTTTTGCGGAAAAACGGTATATGCAAAAACTTTACCAACCGTTCTAACCGCTGCTATCTGGGCGATATTTCAGTTTGATGATGCGCCGAAGAAAAAACGTTTTATCAATGTTGAGCATCATACGGTCTGCATCGTTGCGAATGGACCCTATTTCCAAATGGATTGTTTTGGCTAGACGCGTCGCTTTGGGGTACCATAGCCCCACTATCAACTGCTGGTCAGCACGGCAGCCTTGATGAGCCCTTGCCCTTCTCCTGGGAATTATGATCGGGCATCAATCTGCTGAGTGGCCCGAATCCCAGGAGGGGACTCTATATGCAAAAGGAATACCTGTCCGCCGCGGCGGAGGTGCTCAGCGACCAGGGTGTCGATGAGAACCTCGGCCTGAGCCACGACGAGGCGTCGTCGCGCCTCGCCAAGACAGGCCCTAACAAGCTCGAGGAAGCCGAGAAGACGCCGCTGTGGAAGCGTTTCTTTGAGCAGATGGCCGACCCCATGGTCATCATGCTGATCGTTGCCGCCGTCATCAGCGCGCTCACGGGTATGGTCAAGGGCGAGCCCGACTTTGCCGATGTCGTCATCATCATGTTCGTCGTTATCGTCAACTCGGTGTTGGGCGTGGTTCAGGAAGCCAAGAGCGAAGAGGCCCTTGAGGCTCTGCAGGAGATGAGCGCGGCGCAGTCCAAGGTACTGCGCGACGGCAAGCTCGTGCACCTGCCGAGCGCCGAGCTCGTGCCCGGCGATGTGATCATGCTCGAGGCAGGCGACTCCGTCCCGGCCGACTGCCGCGTGCTCGAGAGCGCCACGATGAAGATCGAAGAGGCCGCGCTCACCGGCGAGTCCGTGCCCGTAGAGAAGCACGCCAACGTGATCGAGCTTGCCGCGGGCACCGATGACGTGCCGCTCGGCGACCGCAAGAACATGTGCTACATGGGTTCCACCGTGGTGTACGGCCGTGGCCGTGCCGTCGTGGTCGGTACCGGCATGGATACCGAGATGGGCAAGATCGCCGGTGCCCTGGCCGAGGCCAAGGAAGAGCTCACGCCGCTGCAGGTGAAGCTTGCCGAGCTCAGCCGCATCCTCACCATCATGGTTATCGTCATCTGCGTCGTTATCTTTGGTGTCGACATCATCCGCCACGGCGTGGGCAACGTTCTTACCGACCCGACCGCCCTGCTCGATACCTTTATGGTTGCCGTCTCGCTCGCCGTCGCTGCCATCCCCGAGGGTCTGGTCGCCGTCGTGACCATCGTGCTGTCGCTTGGCGTGACCAAGATGGCCAAGCGCCAGGCGATTATCCGCAAGCTTTCTGCTGTCGAGACCCTCGGCTGCACGCAGACTATTTGCTCCGACAAGACCGGTACCCTTACCCAAAACAAGATGACCGTCGTCAAGCACGAGCTCGCCGCGCCTAAGGAGAAGTTCCTGGCCGGTATGGCGCTGTGCTCCGATGCCCAGTGGGACGAGGAACTGGGCGAGGCCGTGGGCGAGCCGACCGAGTGCGCGCTCGTCAACGATGCCGGCAAGGCGGGCCTCACTGGCCTGACTGCCGAGCACCCGCGCGTGGGCGAGGCCCCGTTCGACTCGGGCCGCAAGATGATGTCCGTGGTCGTTGAGACCCTGGATGGCGAGTACGAGCAGTACACCAAGGGCGCGCCCGACGTGGTGATCGGCCTGTGCACCCATATCTACGAGGGCGATAAGGTCGTCCCCCTGACCGAGGAGCGTCGCGCCGAGCTCGTGGCAGCCAACAAGGCCATGGCTGACGAGGCCCTGCGCGTGCTGGCGCTGGCAAGCCGCACCTACACCGAGATTCCGAGCGACTGCAGCCCCGCTGCGCTCGAGCACGACCTGGTCTTCTGCGGCCTGTCCGGCATGATTGACCCGGTCCGTCCCGAGGTCGCCGACGCCATCCGCGAGGCCCACGATGCCGGCATTCGCACCGTCATGATCACGGGCGACCATATCGACACCGCCGTGGCCATTGCCAAGCAGCTGGGAATCGTCACCGATCGCAGCCATGCCATCACCGGTGCCGACCTCGATCGCATGAGCGACGAGGAGCTCGACGCGCACATCGAGGACTACGGCGTGTACGCCCGCGTCCAGCCCGAGCACAAGACCCGCATCGTCGAGGCCTGGAAGTCGCGCGACCAGATCGTGGCCATGACGGGCGACGGCGTCAACGACGCCCCGTCCATCAAACGCGCCGACATCGGCGTGGGCATGGGCATCACCGGCACCGACGTCACCAAGAACGTCGCCGACATGGTGCTTGCCGACGACAATTTCGCTACCATCATCGGTGCCTGCGAAGAGGGCCGTCGCATCTACGACAACATCCGCAAGGTCATCCAGTTCCTGCTTTCGGCTAACCTTGCCGAGGTCTTCTCGGTGTTCATCGCCACGCTCATCGGCTTTACCATCTTCCAGCCGGTGCAGCTGCTGTGGGTGAACCTGGTCACCGACTGCTTCCCCGCGCTCGCGCTGGGCATGGAGGATGCCGAAGGCGACATCATGAAGCGCAAGCCGCGCAACGCCAAGGACGGTGTCTTTGCCGGACATATGGGTCTGGACTGCGTGGTCCAGGGCCTAATCATCACCGTGCTGGTGCTGGCGAGCTTCTTTGTGGGCGTGTACTTTGACATGGGCTACATCCACATCGCCGATATGATCGCCGGCAACGCCGACGAGGAAGGCGTGATGATGGCCTTCATCACGCTCAACATGGTCGAGATCTTCCACTGCTTCAATATGCGCAGCCGTCGTGCGTCGCTGTTTAGCATGAAGAAGCAGAACAAGTGGCTGTGGGCTTCCGCCGCGCTGGCACTGGTGCTGACGGTGATCGTGACCGTGCAGCCGACGCTTGCCGAGATGTTCTTTGGTCCCGTGACGCTTGAACTCAAGGGCGTTGTCGCCGCGCTGGGCCTGGCCTTCCTGATCATCCCGCTGATGGAGATCTACAAGGCGATCATGCGCGCGGTCGAAAAAGAGTAACGTTCCTGTCCGGGCCCGACCGCCTGCGGGGTTTCCACGGGCACGTCCTCGCCGCTTTGCGGCTGCGGGATGTGCCCTTAGGAAACCCCTCCCGGCGGGCGGGCCCTGCGGTATCCTTGCTGGCTTTTCTCCCGTGCGGATGAAAAGGGCTGAGGGAAAGTATGTGAGCTGGTCGGGCTTTGCCCGGCCAGCTCTTTTTGATTTAAAATACCCGCTCAGTTGTGATTTGTGGTGCTGGGAGGCGCTTGTGGGCAAGGCTAAGGCTAAGGCGAAGAAAAAGACGACGGGGGCGCGGGCTAAGCGCGATCGTCGTCGGAAGCTTGCGACCGAAGCCCCCGCGTCTGCCGAGGAGCTGCTGGCAAGCGTGCCGGGACTCGACGCTCTGCGGGATGTTCCGGCGTTCGACGACCTGCCGATCGATGCCGCCCAACAGGCAGCCTTCGATGATTTTTGCGCCTATGCCGAGGAGCCCGAGCAGATGCAACTTGGTGCCGTGGTGCGCCTGGATCGCGGGTTTCCGCTGGTGGCGACTGCCGACGATACCTTTCGTGCCGAGCATGCCGTGGGGTTTGCCAAGTCGCGTGGCGAGGATGAGGTTCTGCTGCCCGCCGTGGGCGACCGCGTGGCGGTGCGCCGTGCGCCCGGGCACGACATGGGCGTGATCGAGTGCGTGCTGCCGCGCCGCACGAGTTTTGAGCGTTGGCGCGGACGCGCCCGCGGCGAACGTCAGGTGCTTTGCTCCAACGTGGATAGCGTGCTGATCGTGCAGGCGCTCGGCGCCGGCGAGGTACTGCTCGACCGTGTGGCGCGGTCGCTGGTGTTGGCACTCGACTGCGATGCCGAGCCGGTGGTGGTACTCACCAAGGCCGATCGCTGCGACGCCGATGAGCTCGAGCGCGATCTGGACCGCGTGCGCCGCCTGGTGGGCCCGGACGTGCGCGTGATCGTGACGTCCTCTGCCGAGGGCCGCGGCCTGGACGAGGTCCGTGCCTGCGTGCCCGCCGGGAGCTGCGCCATGATTCTGGGCGAGTCGGGTGCCGGCAAGTCGACGCTGCTCAATGCACTGCTGGGCCACGATACGTTGGCGACTGGCGGTGTGCGCGAACGCGACGACCAGGGCCGTCACACTACCGTCGCGCGTGTGATGGTGGCGCTGCCGGGCGACGCCGGCGTGATCGCCGATGCCCCGGGCCTGCGCAGCCTACCGCTCGTGGGTCACGAGCGGGGTCTGGCGCGCGCCTTCCCCGAGATTGTCGAGGCATCGCGCGCGTGCCGGTTTGGCGATTGCACGCATACCCATGAGCCGGGTTGCGCCGTTCGCGAGGCCGAGGACGCCGGGCAGATCGACAGTCTGCGTCTGGAAACGTTCCAAAACTTGGCGTCATCCATGCGCGTGAGTGCTCAGATGCTCGATCCCGATGTTCATCTGTAATTGAATCTATCTATGACAGCCGTCTCCCAATGGTGCGGGAGGCGGCTTTTTTATTGCCGATGCGCCCCTAAACGTGCATTTATCCGACGTGCTGACAAAAACCTTGCCGCGAGCTTGACGGGCCGGTCAGCTTTTGGTCGGCAATTGGTTTGACACTCAAAACCAAGATCGCGATCGCGTCGTTTTGCTGCTTGCCCGCTCGGACAATGGTGGTACGGGCATCCGCCCGGTGCTACCTTGAGAGGAGCGGCCGTGAACAAGAGCAAGCGCATTGCCATCAGTCTGATCGCGGGCGTGCTCGCCGCGCTGCTCTGTATGGTTTACGCGTCATCGATTCGCTCGCAGGCAGAGCAGGCCCAGGCCGAGACACTGGCCAAGTACGGCGGCGATCGCGTCGAGGTGTGCGTCGCGGCGCGCGATATCGATGTGGGCGAGACCCTCGATGAGACCAATGTCATAACCCAGGAATGGCTGACGAGTCTGCTGCCGCGTGACGCGGCGACCGAGCTGCGCCAGGTGCGCGGTGACGTGACGACCTCGCGCATCCCTAAAAATGCCGTGATTTGCGATGTCTACACCAAGGCCGAAAGCCACACGCTCGAGGTGCCCAAAGGCAAGGTCGCCGTTTCGGTGGCGGTCGATGCCGAGCATTCGGTCGGGGGCGCCACGGGCGTGGGCAGCTACGTGGACGTGTACGTGCAAAAGGACGGCGTGACCGATCGGCTGTGCGGTGCGCGCGTGATCGATACCAGCGAAGAGGCCGGCGCCACGCGCGAAGGCAAGATCGAATGGGTGACGCTGGCGGCCGACCCCGAAGACGTTAAGGAATTGCTGGGGGCCTCGGGCAAGGGGACGGTCAGTTTGACGATTCCCGCCACGGTGCGCAGCAAAAAGAGCGGAGGCGACGAGTGATGAAGGCGATCTGGCTTGCATGCTGCGCGTGTGGTGATTACGGATTGCTGCAGCGGGAAGTCGAGGGCCGCGATGCGGGCGCGCAGGTGCTTCGCGTGGGCGACCTGGATGGGCTGGTGTCCATGGCGCGGGCGTTTCCGTCGCGTCGCGGGGCGGCGATTATCGCGGCGGCCCTGTTCGATGCCGAAGACGTGCGAAAGACTGTTGCACGCCTGACGGCCGAGGGCCGCGTGAGTCGCGTGGTCGTATTGATAGAGACGCTCGATCCTTCGGATATCGAGGGGCTGTTTCGCGCGGGGGCGACCGAGGTTATCGCTGCGCGCAGCATATGCGGCAACGGGCGCGCGGGCGAGGGAACGGTTGATTACGACCGGTGTCTGACGATCGAGCCCGATGCTTTTGTTGATAGGGAATCCGGGGCGCCTCGCGCTACAAGAGGCCCGCGTGTTGATGATTGTGGAAAAGCGGAAGCCGAGCATGGTCGGTGTCCCCGGGATCCCCTTGCATACGATGATGCCGGAGAGCCGGTGCCGTATGGCGAGGAGCTTCTGACTGTAGATATGGGATACGTGCATGGCGTGAGCCTGGTCGATGAGCTCGACGAGGTTGAGGGGCTTGCCGGGAACGACAATGTTCGTGCCGATGCGGCCGTGAAGTCTCCAGACTCGGCCCCGCGGGCCGATCAACCTGCCATGCCGGCTTGGGCGCAGCATGTGAGCGCTGCCGGGGAGACGGGAACGTTGCCGCCCGTGTCGGCGCCGCCTGCCCCCACGCCGCCGGCGGATGCCGCCGCCCCGTCGCATCGAGCCCCGGTTGTCTGCGCCGTCTCGGGTTCGGGCGGTTGCGGCAAGTCGACGATCGTCGCCACCATGGCGCACGCGGCGTCGCTGCTGGGCCTGCGTGCCGCCGTGCTCGACTTGGACCTGATGTTTGGAAACCTCTACGACCTGTTGGGTGCCGATACCCCGCACGACATGGCGACGCTTATCGAGTCATCGGCTGCGGGCGCACTTGCCGAGTCGGACATCGTGGCCGCCTCGATGCGCGTGGCCCCGGGCGTTACGCTTTGGGGTCCGGTCGCCGCGCCCGAACAGGCCGAGCTCATGGCACGTCCGGTGGAGCTGCTGCTCGACGTCTTGCGCCGTGAATCCGACGTGGTTCTTGTCGACACCTCGGTCTTTTGGGGCGACGCCGTGGCGGCCGCAGTGGCGGCAAGCGACCGCTGCCTGGTCGTGGGCGATCCATCGGTGCGAGCCGTGTGGGCGTGCCGCGTACGCGCATGAGCGCCGTGTTCAACCGGTTTGGCGCGCGCGGCGCCGACGAGGATGTCGCCATGCGCTTTGAGATTACCTGTGCGTTAAGCTCCAAGATCCGCATCGCCGACGGCGGGCAGGACTTGGCGGCGCTCATGGCATTCGGCCGTGCTGACGAAGCGGTGGGCCAGACCAGCGCTTTTGCCACCAGCGTGCGCGAAGCCACGCGCGAGATGCTCGTGGAGCTGGGCTGCGCCATCGGTCCCTGGAGTGACATGGTCACCGACCGGGCGACGCGCACCGAGCGCCCGCGCATCCGTCTTCCCTGGTCGCGCGAGGGTGATTCGCGATGAGCTTGCAAACAAGGATTAAGGCGGCCGGCGCGGCCGCGGCGACAGTGCCTGTTGACGCAGGGCGCCACCGTGCCGTCAAGCGCCGCACCAAGCGCGCCGTGATGGATCGCATGGGCTATGACGAGGTGGCGCGTATTAGCGCCTACATCGATCCGGCGCGCGCCCGCTCGGAATTGCGTCCTGCGGTGGAGGCGGCGCTCAACGTGGAGGAGCCGGGCGACCTGGCGACGCCCGAGCGCGAGACCATCATCGATGAGATCCTGGACGACGTGGTGGGCCTGGGCCCGCTGCAGCCGCTCATCGAGGACGACACCGTCACCGAGATCATGGTCAACGGCTGCCGATCGGCTTTCTTTGAGCGCGGCGGCGTCTTATATCCCATCGAGCATGCGTTTGAGGATGACGAGCAGATCCGCGTGCTCATCGACCGCATCATCTCGCCACTGGGCAGGCGCATCGACGAGCGCAGCCCCATCGTCAACGCCCGCCTCAAAACGGGCTATCGCGTCAACGCGGTGATTCCGCCTGTGGCGATCGATGGGCCGATCCTCACCATCCGCAAGTTTTCAGACCGCATCTGTTCGTTGGACGAGCTTGTGGGCCTGGGGTCGCTACCGCTTTGGTATGCACAGCTGCTGTCGTGCGCGGTATCGCTGCGTCAGGATTTGGCGGTTGCAGGTGGCACGGGGTCGGGCAAGACCACACTGCTCAACGCGCTATCGTGCGAAATATCCACCGGCGAGCGCATCGTGACGATCGAGGACTCCGCCGAGCTCAAGTTTGCGCATCACCCGCATGTGGTTCGCCTGGAGGCGCGCGAGGCTTCAATTGAGGGCGAGGGCGCGGTGACAATCCGCGACCTGGTGACCAACGCCCTGCGTATGCGTCCCGACCGTATTGTGGTGGGCGAGGTGCGCGGTGCGGAATGTTGCGACATGCTGCAGGCCATGAACACCGGGCACGATGGGTCGCTCACCACGCTTCATGCGGGCACTGAACAGGAGACTGTGGTGCGTTTGACGCTGCTTGCGCGCTATGGCATCGATCTGCCGAGCGAGCTTATCGAGGAGCAGATTGCCATGGCGCTCGACGGCATCGTGATGTCCGAGCGCCATGCGGACGGCAGGCGTTTCGTGTCCTCCTATTCGGGGGTGCGACGCGGCGCATCGGGTGGCGTGGAGCTTGAGCGCTACGTGACGTTCGATGCTGCCACGCACGTCTGGACGCTCGATCGCGAGCCTCCGTTTATCGCAGAGGGTCTGCGCTCGGGAACGCTCACGCAAGAGGAGGTGGACGAGTGGAGATCGTTGTGTCCCTCGTCGTAGGGGGTTTGACGGGGCTTTCTGCCGCGGTGGCGTGCGGGGCGGAGCCTCGTGCGCCGCGCGTGCCGCCGGCGGAGCTGGCCCGTCATACGCTTGAGTCGGTGGCCGAGAAACTGCCGCGCGAGCTGGTAGAAAACGACCTGCTAAAAAAGACTGCCCGCTCCTGGGCGCTGCTGATTCCAGCACATCGCCTTGGCCTTGTCATCGAAGATGATGAGGCGCGCCTGGCATGCTTGC
The DNA here is from genome assembly GCA_900548935.1 of uncultured Collinsella sp. Classification (GTDB taxonomy): domain Bacteria; phylum Actinomycetota; class Coriobacteriia; order Coriobacteriales; family Coriobacteriaceae; genus Collinsella. The sequence goes on along the minus strand of URMR01000023.1, from coordinate 4,889 downwards.
TGCTGTCGAGTGGCGTCTGCGGCATTGTCCTGACTGTCGTATCGCTGTCGCCTATCGGCTTTGTTCTGGGGCTGCTCGCGCCGTTTGGCGTAGGCGCCGCTCGCGACACTTTCGACCGTCGCCGCGAGCAACACGATGTGGAAGAAGCCATGCCCGAGGCCTTTACGGCGCTCTCCATGTCGCTCGCCTCGGGTCATTCGCTGGCCCAGGGTATGAGGCTTGTGGGAACTCACGCGCAAGAGCCGGTGCATACCGAGTTTTTGCGCGTGGCGGCGGCGATCGACTGCGGCGTCTCGGCGACTGATGCGTTGGATGGCCTACTCGACCGTATCGATGCCCCCGGCCTTTCGCTTGTCACTTTGGCACTCAAGGTGTCGCAGCGAACCGGTGCCCCGCTTGCCGACCTGTTATCCGAGGCATCGAGCATGGTGGGGGAGCGCATTGAGCTCAAACGCCGCTTGGACGTCAAGACGTCGCAGGCTCGTATGTCGGCACACATGGTCTCGGCGATGCCGGCGGGTATGTGCGCGGTGCTGGCGCTGCTTTCGGCCGACTTTCGCCGCGGCCTTGCAACGCCGGCGGGTGCAGGTGCCGTGGTGCTGGGACTTGCTCTCAACGCCGTCGCCCTGGTGGTCATCCGACGCATTATGCGGGTGGAGCTATGAGCGCCCTGGTCGGGGCCGCGGCGTGCCTGTGCGCGCTCAGTGTGTTTGTCGCGACGGGGCTCAATCGTGCGGACGCATGCAAGATCGCCCAGGTCTGCAAATGCGAGGCGCTGCTGGTTGTCGCGGCTGCCCGCTCGGTGACCAATGCCCTGGTAACACGGTTGAAGGGCATGCTCGGCACGGGTGGTACGGCGCAGGTGTCGCTTGGCGAGGTGTCCGAGATGATCGACGTGGTGCGTCTGGGACTTTCGGCTGGCCTTTCGTTCGATGCGGCGCTTGAGGTTTTTTGCGCCAATCGCCGATCGACGTTGGCGCTCCGCCTTGAGCGAGCCTGCATGGCGTGGCAGGTGGGCGTGGGCACGCGTGAGGACGAGTTGTTGGCCGCCGCGCGCGACCTGGACGTGCGAGCGCTCGAGACCTTTGCCATTACGGTGGGACAGGCGCTCGCCCTGGGTGCTCCACTTGCCGAGACGCTGGCCGCTCAAAGTCGCGAGATCCGTGCGGCTCATCGCGCCGCGGTCGAGCGCGAGATTGAGCGTGCGCCCGTCAAGCTGCTGATTCCCACCGGCACGCTCATCTTGCCGGCGTTGCTTCTGTCCATATTGGGCCCGCTGCTGGGAGCAGGCGGGATGATGTAGGGAGGAATACATGAATACGATGACTGACGTTGCTGGCAAGGTCTGGAGTTGGGCGTTTTGCCAGTCAATTCACGCTCGCCAGCGTGCCGAGGAGCTGCTGCGGGAGGAGAGCGCGCAGGGTACCACCGAGTACGCCATTTTGGTGGGCGTGCTTGTGGTGATCGCGATTATTGCCATCGTTGCATTTAAAGGCAAGGTCCAAGATCTATGGAGCGCTATCAGCGAGGGCATCAACAGTCTGTAGAGGGCGCCCGTCCCGTCGGCGCGTTGCTGGTGCTCGCCTGTGCGGTCGTGGCGGTGGCAATGGCGGTTTGGGGGCTTAACGCAGCACGGCAACAACGTTTAGGGGTTGCCGCGGATGCGGGCTCGGGTTCGGCTGCGGCGTCTCAAAAAGACGATGCGCGAGACGCGGACGATGCGAATGCCGTCGTCACGGCGCAAACGTTCTTGCAAGCACTCGACGAGCGAGCGGACGCTGCAACGGGTTCACCTGCAAACAATGCCGTCGCTGTTCGTCTCGCATGGTCCGAGTGCCGACCGATGACCGAAGCGGCGGCGGATATGCTGCGTTCCTATCGCGAGGTGCCCACGGCGCAACTTGCTCTGAGCGGCTATCTCGACATCAAGGGCAACGTGTGGGGCGCCATCGTGCGTGACGGACGCGGCTGGGTCGATATGGTGACGGTTGCCGCGGATGCTGGTGATACTTCGTGTCGCCTGCGCGTGGTCCGCCTGACCCCGCAGACAACGAACTCAAAGGAGGGGTCGTGAAATGCATGATGTCCTGCGCGAGGAATCTGCCCAGGCAACGGTCGAATACGCCATCGTCACGGTGGCGCTGCTTTCCATCGTGCTGGCGATCGCGGGGCTTTGGCGTGCCGGTGCCGATGGGCGCTTGGCGGCGCTGGTCGAGCGGGCGGCGTCTCACGGCGTCACTTCGACATCGGTTGTCGACGCTGCTGCAGGTTCTAAGGACATCGTGCTGTATTGATGTCGCGCGCGAGGACCGGGCGCAGTCTACGGTCGAGGCGGCATTCCTGCTGCCGACGTTTCTGACGCTCGTCCTGTTGGCGCTGCAGCCGGTGTGCCTGCTCTACACACGCGCGGTCATGGAGTCTGCCGCCGCCGAGACCGCGCGGCTCATGACCACGACGACGGTGGGGAATGACGAGGATATTAAGGAGTTCGCCCGCCGCCGTCTTGCCGCGGTTCCCGACGTTTCGATTTTTCATGCCGGCGGGCCCCTGTCGTGGGATATCGAGCTTGGCCGGGCCGGCGCGGGCGGCGTCTCGTCCGTTTCCGTTACCGGTGAGGTTAAACCGCTGCCTGTGATCGGCGCGTTTGCGCAGGCTATGGGTAGTGCAGGCCAAAACGGCTATGTCGAGCTTAAGGTCGACGTCTCGTATCGATCGCGTCCCGAGTGGCTGGAGGGAGACTATGATTCATGGATTGCTGCATGGGATTAAGCGCTGCCTGTTGAAGGTGGCGAGGGGGCTTGAGGGCCGTTGCCGACCGCGTGCTCGCCGCAAGCGAGGTGGCTTTATGGGTCGAGCCGGTATCGACCTGTTTATCGAAGACGGTGCCTACACCACGCTCTCCTCTGCGGTGGTCATCCTGGTGGTGCTCACGTTGCTGTTTTCGTCGACGGCGGCGATATGGAGCATGTCGCGCGCAGGGGACACCCAGGTGGCTGCCGATAGCGGCGCGCTGGCAGGCGCCAATGTGGTGTCGTCCTACCACACAGCTGCGACGGTGGTGGATGCGAGCATTTTGAGTTTGGGCCTGGCGGGGTTTGCCACGATCGGGACGGGCCTGGTCGCCATCCTCATCCCGGGTGCTGAGCTTGCCGCGGGCGATATGGTCGACACGGGGATTGAGATCATTAAAACGCGCAACAAGTTTGCCAAGAGTGCATCTGAGGGCCTGCAGAAAATCGAGACGGCTCTACCGTGTCTGATTGCCGCGCGAGCTACGCAGGCCGTGTCGGCGCAGGATACCGAGGGCGTGAGCTATACCGGTACGGCGCTTGCCGTCCCCAGGACGTCCGAGTCGGATTTCGTTGCGCTTGAGGGTTCCGAGATCTCGACCGATGTCGTCGAGAGCGCCTCAAAAGACCTTGACTATGCTGCCAAGGAACTGCAGAAAGCGTCCGAGAAAACGTCAAAGGCCAAGGAACGCGCCTGGCTTGCCGACTGCGGTGGATCGGGCGAGAACGCGATTGGCAGCTGTTCATGTATGTGGGAACGCGCGGGGAGCTTGGCAAAGCTCTCAGGTGAGCAGAACCCGCATTATGCCTCGAGCGTTACGTGGGAGCCACAGGTGGCGCTCGATCGCGCGAGGGCCTACTATCACCAGCGTCTGACAGGCGAAAAACCGCAGAGTTCAAGCGTCGAGATGAAGGCGGAGTCGGCGGCGCGCAAGGCGTTCTATACCTATGCGAGCGCAGAGGTCAATCGCGCATATATAACCGAAGACGGAGACCGGACCACTTCCTATATTCCGTTGTTGCCGCGCAACACTGACGAGGTGCGAGCGACGGAACTCTATACCGATGCGGCGTGGCCAACTAGTACCAACGATGGCAAAACGTATCTGCATTATGGAACGAGCTGCCCCAACTATAAGAAAGGGACGCCAGGCGGGCTAGCCTCGGTCGCTGCTTATGACGGGCAGGACAAATGCAACAGATGCCATTTTGGTGTTTCGTCGCTCGGCGCCGTTGCGGCTCCTTCGACTTCTATCGAAAACGGCTTCGAGTACCACTTTGATGAGTTCAAAGGCGCTCTGGAAGACTACGTCGAATGCCGCAACAAAGAGCTCGAGCTCATGCGCCAGACCGAGGACGAGGCTGACCGTGCGGGCAATGCGTTTGACGAGGCCATTAAAGCGCTTTCGGGCGAGCGTCCGCGTATCGCTCCGCCCGGTCGCAATGGCGTGGTCGCCTTTGCGGTTTCGGGTGCCATCTCGAGCCCCGATGAGCTCAGCTCTTCGTTTAACGCGGCGGTCAGGCTTGGCGAGCGCGGTGCTATCTCTGCTGCGGTGCTGGCACCCGATGACGCGACGGCGCAGAACAACGCTCTCTCGCGGTTTTTCTCGACGCTGGAGGAGCGTTCGGGTGGCGTTGCCGGTGTACTCGATGGCGTCATGGATGTTTGGGGACGGCTGCTTGTGGGATACGGAGACATCCAGGGCTCGGCCGACGAGCTTATGGATGAGATGATCGATGACCTGGGAGGGGACAGTGGCGCGCTGGGCTCCATTGCGTCGTGGCTCGGCGATACCGTTTCGGCGTCCGTGGCGGCGCTGGGCTTGGAACCGTGCGACTTGCGCCTGCGAAAGCCGGTGTTGACCGACACCGCCAACGTCATCAAGAGCCCGGGGTCTGACATCACAGGTCTTTCTAATGCGCAGGACAAGCTACGAAGTATTCCGCTGGGCGTGACAGACCCCAAGGCGCTTTGCGAGGCGCTGGAATATCAAGTCGAGCGCACCATCAGCGGCGCGGTGTTCACGCTAGCGGAGATTCCGCTACCCGGCGGCGGTTCCATCCCGCTTACCGTCGATGTTGCCACGCTGGCGGGTGCCC
>URMR01000022.1 GCA_900548935.1 uncultured Collinsella sp. | reverse complement strand
CCACCATCAAAGGCCTGGTGCGCGACCTGCTGGAGCTATCGAGCCAGCTTCCGGGCGGCATGGACGATGTGCGCGTGGCGCGTGGCCAGGCCGACACCTCGGCGCTTGCCGATGCTTATCGTGCGGCGCTGGGCACAAGCAAGGCCACGACCGAGAAAGCGCAGGTGGCACTCGACGCCATCGACGCGTTTGAGGCGAGCGGTAAAACCATGGAGGATGCGGCGCGACTCATGATGTCGTGCAGCATGCCGCGCGCGAGCAAGGCGTTTCCTAAGGAGCAGGTGGAGCTACTCAAGGCCGAGGCAGCCGATGCGTTTATCAATATCGTGCTTGCCTGCGGCGGCCCGGCGCTCGATGCGTTGGTGGGGCTTGCCCGTGCCGTAGAGGCGGAGTACCGTGCGCTCAAGGCCGACCAGTCCGCGCTCGACAATAACGATCTGTTGCGCATGGCATACGAGGCGCTGCGCGATTACCCCGCCATCCGAGCCGCCTACGAGGGCCGCTTTAAGATGGTCATGATCGATGAGTTTCAGGATACCGACCAGATGCAGGTCGATTTGATTCGCTATCTGACGGGCGCGGGGGAGCGCGCGCTGTGCACCGTAGGCGATGCGCAGCAGTCGATCTACCGCTTCCGAGGCGCCGAGGTTGAGGTGTTTCGCCGCCAGGAGCGCAAGGTGGGCTCCTCTGCTGCGCCCGAGACGGCTGTCGCATCCGATGCCCCCGCCGGCGAGCTCGTCAAGCTTGTCCGCAACTTCCGCAGCCACGACGAGGTGCTGCGCTACGTGGCGCGCGTCTTTGACGGCGACACCGGTGGTTTGATGCAGGGGTTCTTGGATCTTGAGCCGAGTGACGATCGCGAGGACAAGCTCAAGGCAAAGGCTTCGCGCCGCCAGGCGATCTTCGTTGCCGGTGGCAGCACGCAGGAGCGAACGCAGGCGAAAGCTCGTGCGATTGCAGAGCGGTTCCAAGCGCTCGTCAAAGCGGGGCAGCCCCAGGGCGATATGGTGTTGCTGCTGGGTCGCATGACCAATGCCGACGTCTACGCACAGGCCTTCCGTGACCAGGGGCTCGACTGCGTCATCGCGGGCGGCTCAGTCTTTGCCCAAGCTGCCGAGGTGCAGACGGTGCGCGCCCTGGTGTGCGCACTTGCCAATCCGGCCGATACGGCGCAGGGTCTTATGCCGCTGCTGGCCTCGCCGATGTTTGCACTCGGCGCCCAGGAGTTCCTGGCGCTGGCGACCAAACTCGACGAGCAGACGGGCGAGACGTCGCGTCGCAACATCGATGCGGGCATCATGAGCGATTCCGATGTGCCGGGCTTGCAGGGCTTGCCGCTCGTAACGCGCGCCCGCGAGGTGCTGCGCTATGCACTACGTCGCGTGGGGCGTGATTCGTTCGCCGCCGTCGCGCGCGACGTGGTCAATGCCTCCGGCTGGTTCGTGCGTCTGGCGCAGCGCGGCCCCGAGGGCAAGGCCATTGCCGCCAACGTGCTCAAGGCGCTCGACGCCGTGGCCGAGGCAGAGACCGAGCTCGGCAATTCTCCGCGCTCCATTGCGCTCGCCTTCGACCGCTTCTTGGCGGGCAAGGAGGCCCCGGGCGCCCTCAACGAGGAGGGTGACGGTGCGGTGCGCATCATGACGGTGCACGCCTCCAAAGGTCTGGAATATCCGGTCGTGGCGGTCGCGGAGTGCTTTGGCGTGCGTAAGTCCTCGGGTGCGGCGCAGATGGGTCGCGTCGAGGGTGGAGCGCAGGTCGTGGCACTGCCGGCACGCTTCGACGGCGTTAAGCTCGCCGACGGAACCTTTGTGAAGGGCGACGACGTTAAAAAGCAGTTTGAGCATGCGTTTAAGGGCAAGGGCACGTCGCTGTGGTTGCCGCCGGAGCTCATGGAGGACGTCTGTGCGACGGGTTCTCCCGCCGAGGCATTTGCTCGCTTGCGCAACGACGACCTTCAGCTTTCGCTCGAAGAGCGGGCTCGTTTGCTCTATGTCGCCATGACGCGTGCGCGCGAGCTGGTGATCTTGGCGATGGATGCCGGCGTGAGCCGTGGCAAGGTGACGGCGCCGACCTTCGACGTCGAGACCGATCTGACCTACGACGTGCTGCGCCGTATTTTGCCGACCGACGCTCTGGGCATGCCGCAGCTCGATGCCGACCGCCTGGTGTTCGACAACTCCCAGCCGGGCGACTACGAGCTCATCTCGCTGGCGGACTTTACGTTTGGCGAGCAGGCGTTTGAGGCTAACGCTTCGCTGGATGCCGAGGGCAGGCTTGTTCGCGGCGATGTCGATGTCGCTGATAATGCTGCGCACTCAACTGTGCCCGGTCCTGCCGATCCCAAGCCCGATTCGTTTGAGCTTGTGTATCCCCAGGCAGTGGGTGTGCGCATGGGCATCTGTCCGTATCCGATGCGTGATTCGTATAGCTACTCGTCAATCGCCGCGGCGCTCCATGCCGAGTCCGAGGACCGTGCCGCCGAGGCACATGTGCCCATGGACGAGGCCGGCGATGATGCGGAGTCGGATGGCTCGGAGATGACGGATACAGACGTGGCCGCCGTTGAGCCCGCCGGCAACCCCATGGCGCTGGGCTCGGCGTTCCATGCCGCCTGCCAGTGGCTGATCGAGATGGGTGCCGATGCGCTGCCCGCTGAGCGTGCCGATGCGCTGGCGCGCCTGTGGTGCCTGACGCCGGAGCAGCGTGAACGCTTCGACGTTGCCCTGGACCGCTGGCTCAAGTCGGCTGTTCGTGCCGACCTGCTCGCGTGGCCGTGCGTTCGCGCCGAGGTGCCGTTCTTTTCACTGGGCTGCGAGGACGAGGACATCGCTCGCTACGGTGCTTATGCCGAGGGCGCCATCGACGCTTTGGCGACGAACCCGGCGGATTCGTCATGCGCGCTGGTCATCGACTACAAGACGGGCGGCACGCCGGACGAGACGCCGGAGCAGCTGCAGGAGAAGCACGCCTTGCAGGCACGTGTCTATTCGGATGTCCTGCACAAGGCGGGCTTTGAGGCCGTGACCGTCAAGTTCGTCCGCGTGGAGCAGCCGGATCCAACCATCTTCGTCGAACCCGCCGAACCTCAGGTGGTCACCTACAACTTCTAGTCCTCAGATAACTTGCGGTGGAATAGTTCCTGTATTGCGACCCAGGTGGCCCAAGCGGGAACTATTTCACCGCAACTCAATAGGAGCCGTGTTGGTTTGGCTAGGTTCGGGTACCGTCCGTGCCGTGGGGTAAAATCGTTCAGTCAGAACACGAACCCGCATCGGAGCTCATCACATGGCATTCGTCCATCTGCACAACCACACTGTCTTTTCCATGCTCGACGGCGCAACCCGTATCCAGGATATGGTCAACCGTGCCGTTGAGCTGGGCATGCCCGCCGTGGCCATTACCGACCACGGCTACATGTATGGCGTGCCCGACCTGGCGCTGGCCTGCGACGCCGTCAACCACAATACGCCCGAGTACAAAACCTGGAGCCACGACAAGGCCTTCCTGGAAAAGGACCGCCGCGACGAGCTGGTGGAGCCCGATCCCGAGGAAAACCCGCGCGAGCATGCCCAGTATGTGAAGGACATGGCCATGTGGGACGAGAAGGGCAACATCGACGAGCTCAAGCCGCCCCTGGTCATCAAGCCCATCTTTGGCTGCGAGGTCTACTTTACGCCGGACGAGACCCTTGCCCGCGACCACAAGCCCGAGCTCTACCACATGATCCTTCTGGCCAAGGACCAGGAGGGCTACGTCAACCTGATGCAGACGGTTTCCGAGGCCGCCGTGCAGGGCTTTTACTACAAGCCGCGCGTGACGCTCGACAACCTGCGCCGCCACGCCAAGGGCATGATCTGCACGAGCGCCTGCATCGCGGGCATCATCCCCAAGTACATCGACCGCGGTGACATGGAGGGCGCCATCAAGTGGGCCGAGACCTTCCGTGATACCTTCGAGCCCGGCGACTTCTACATCGAGATCCAGGAACACGGCATCACCACCGACAACGGCCTGACCGACGAGCAGATGGACCGCACGCTCATCGACATCGCCAAGCAGGTGGGCGTCAAGGTCATCGCCACCAACGACTTCCACTACCTGCGTCGCGAGGACGCGCCCGTGCAGGACGTCATCATGTGCATCGGCATGAACGCCAAGGTCGACGACCCCAACCGCATGCGCATGACCGGCTCGGAGTTTTACATGAAGACCGAGGAGGAGATGCGGGCGATGTTCCCGTATTGCCCCGAGGCCTGCGACAATACGCTCGAGATCGCCGACAAGTGCTACGTTGAGCTGGACTGGGACTCCATCATCCTGCCGCGCTTCCCGTTGCTCGATCCCGGCGAGACGCACGAGAGCCAGTTCCGCCGCGAGTGCGAGAAGGGCCTGCGCCAACACTACGGTGACGACTGGGCCACGCGCGAGATCGGCGGCGTCAACATCAAAGAGCGCTTTGAGTACGAATACAAAGTCATCTGCGACAAGGGATTTGCCGCCTACTTCTTGATCGTCGCCGAGTACGTGCAATGGGCCAAGGACAACGGCATCGGCGTCGGCCCCGGCCGTGGCTCGGCCGCCGGCGCTATCGTCGCCTACGCCATGAACATCACCGCGTTCGACCCGCTCGAGAACGGCCTGATGTTCGAGAGGTTCCTGTCCCCGCAGCGTACCGAGATGCCCGATATCGATATGGACTTCGACGATGAGCGGCGCCTCGAGGTCGTGGAGCACGTTCGCCAGCTCTACGGCCCCGAGAAGGTCACCCACGTCATCACCTACTCGACCATTAAGGCCAAGCAGGCCATCAACGACGCCGCGCGCGTGCTGGACTATCCGGTCTACATGGGCCAGCGCCTGTCCAAGATGGTCTCGAGCGACCCCAAGGTCAAGCTCAAACAGGTACTCGACAAGCAACCCGGCAAAGAGGATCTGTTTAACCCCGACTTTGCCGAGGCCTATAAAAAAGATGACGATGCCCGCCGCATCATCGACACGGCACTCTCGATTGAGGGCCTCACCCGTGGCGAGGGTGTGCACGCGTGCGCCGTTCTGATCTGCCGCGATCCCGTCAACGAGCATGTGCCCACCAAGCTCGACACCAAGGGCGGCGTCGAGATTACCCAGTACGAGGGCCATACCGTTGCCGACATGGGCCTGCTCAAGATGGACTTCTTGGGCCTGCGCACGCTGACGGTTATCTCCAAGGCCAAGGCAAACATCAAAAAGAACTTCGGCATCGACATCAAAGAGGAAGAGATTCCCTTTGACGACCCCGAGATCTTTAAGCTCATGGGCTCCGGCCACACCGCCGGCGTCTTCCAGGTCGAGTCCGCCGGCATGACGGCCACGATCAAGAACATGAAGCCCACCGAGTACAAGCACGTCGTAGCATTGATCGCTCTGTACCGCCCGGGCCCGCTGGGCGCCGGCATGGTTTCGTCCTACATCAACCGTATGAACGGCAAGGAGCCGGCCGTCTCCTACGACGACCGTCTGGACGACATTCTGGGCGAAACCTACGGCACCATGGTCTACCAGGAGCAGGTTATGCTCATCTCCGTCGAGATGTGCGGCTTCTCCAAGGGCGAATCGGACTCGCGTATCCGTAAGCCCGTGGCTAAGAAAAAGATTAAGCTGCTCACGTCGACGGTGCTGCACTGGGAGGATGGCTCGGACGAGACCACCTACGACCACTGGATGAACGGCGCTATCAAGAACAACTACACGCGCGAGGTCGCCCAGAAGATTTGGGACGATGTTCTTGAGTTCGCGTCCTACGCCTTTAACAAGTCGCACTCCGCTGGCTACGCCATTCTGGTTATGCAGACGGCGTGGCTCAAGGCGCACTATCCGCACGAGTACATGGCGGCCGTTCTGACGTCCTATACGGGCAAGACCGACAAGATCGTGCACTACGTCTCGGCGTGCCGCCACGACGGCATCCCCGTGCTGTCGCCAGATGTCAACGAGTCCGGTACCGAGTTCACTGCTACCAAGGAAGGCGTGCGCTTTGGTCTGGCCGGCATCCGCGGCGTGGGCACCGGCGTGGCGCAGGCGATTATCGCCGAGCGTGAGGCGGGCGGTCCGTTTAAGACGCTGCACGACTTTGTCGAGCGCGTGGACTCGAGTCAGGCCAACCGCCGCGTGATCGAATCACTCATCAAGGCAGGCGCCTTTGACTCCACGGGGTATCCGCGCCGCCAGATGATGCACTTTGTGGATAAGAACAACCCTGAGAACATCATCGATGCCGCCGTGAAGCGCCAAAAGGATCGCGCGAGCGGCCAGACGTCGTTCTTCGACATGTTCGGCGACGTTGAGGGCTCGGGCTTTGAGGTGAGCGTGCCCGATCCGGATGGCCAGGAGTGGGACCGTCACCTTAAGCTGAGCCAGGAGAAGGAGGTTCTGGGCATCTATGTCTCGGACCACCCGCTGCGCCCGTTTGAGTATGCACTAGCCAAGGCACGCGACTTCTCGTTCTCTCAGATCGATACCGGCTACGAGGTGCAAAACCCCACGGGCGGTACCATCAACCAGGAGATTCCCGAGGGCAAGGCGCTGTGGTGGGCCGGCATGGTCTCGAGCGTGTCCAAGCGCGTGACCAAAAACGGCGACCCCATGGGCATCGTGCAGCTCGAGGACATGGAAGGCGAGGCCACGGTCGTGGTGTTCCCCAAGACCTACAAGGAGGCCGAGGGGTACCTGTACGGCGAGGTCGATCCCGAGACCGGCGCGCAGCTGTCCGATGCGTTTGTGCGCATTAAGGGCAAGCTCGAGCGCTCGGACCGCGGCGACCAGATCATCGCGCAGGAGATCGTGCCGCTGGAGCTCAACGAGGAGAACAACAAGCCCAAGGTGTTTGAGGTCATGGTGCCCAACAGCCGCTTTAGCCAGGGCAATATGGCGCGTCTTGCCACGGTGCTTACCGCCAACCCGGGCGGCGACCGCGTGGAGATCTTTATCGAGCAGGTGGACGGGCGTGTGCTGCGTGCCGAGGTGCCGGCCAAGGTCAACGCACGCTCGATTCCGCTGTTGGCAGAGGCAAAGGCCATCGTCGGCAACCAAGGCCGCGTGACGGTGATCTAAGATGATTTTTCTGGGACGGGGATTAAAAAATCATTTTGGGTGACGTGTGGCGGAAGACCAGTCTTTCTGGGACGGGAATGATTTTTTCATCCCCGTCCCAGAAAAATCATTTGGCATGCGAGATTGGAGGAAGTGATGGCGCAGGGGACGTTTGCGCAGGCGCTTCGTAAGGAGGCGGCGCTCAGCAGTACCTTTATGAAGGGGCGCTCGCTCATGCTCAACGGCGCCGTGCTGTCGTTTGAGGACTCCGGCTCGCGCTTCTCCAAAAATGTGACTATTGAGGGCACGGTGCGCGGCTCGCGCGGCGACCTGTACAAGACGCACGTGGCGCTCGACATGGACGAGCACGAGGTTGTCGACTACGACTGCGATTGCCCCGCCGCCTTCCGCTATTCCGGCATGTGCAAGCACGCTATCGCCACGGCGCTGGCGTATCTGGATGCCAGTGGCGCCGAGCCCGTCGAGGGCTTGCGTACGCCGGTCCGCACGTTTACGGCACCGCCCGCACAGTCAAAGCAGCCCACACACCCCGCGCCCACCGCATCTGCGGTCAACCCCAATTTTCCCTTCCCGGCACCCGTCCCCACGAGCCCGAGCCTTGTGGCGGCGCTTTCCGATCTTTCGGACGCGCGCATGGATGAGCTGGCGAACATGCGCCGCAAGCTTGCCGGTGCCGTTGATCCCGACGCCCCCAAAGCGGCGTTGGAGCCCTCGTTGGTGCCGTACTACAATCCGCTGTTTGCCGATCGCTTTAACTGGGCGCTCGAGTTTCGCATTCGCTACGGTTCGGTGTCCTACGTGGTTAAGGATATCGACGGCATGGCCGATGCTTATGTGCGCGGTGGTACGTTCTCCTATGGCAAGAAGCTTACGTTTGTCCATGTGCCCGAGGCTTTCGATGACGTGTCGACAAAGCTGCTCGACTTTGTCGCAATGACGGTCGCCTATCTGAGCGACATCACGAGTTCGCGCTCGGCATCGTATGACTTTGCCCGCAGCGGTTTTGTCGCCGAGCGTCAGTTGCCGGTATCCGAGTATTCCATCGTGTCCGTGCTTGACCTGCTGCGCGGCAGGACCATGTCCTTTGAGCCTGCTTGGTCGCGGGGAACGACGACGCATCGCGCCTACGAGGTGGTGGTCGAGCCGTCGCCGCAGGGGGAGGGCGAAGTCCCGGCTAAGTGCCCGCCGCTCCTTGCCGCCAAGATTGCATCGGCGGCGGGAGGCAGCTACGACTTGCGCCTGCCGGCCGATATGTACTGCTTTGTCGCAGGCGACGCAGCCTATCTGGTCGATACGCGCCGCGCGCGCCGTACCGACACGGCGTTTGCCCAGCATGCGGCGCCGTTCCTGTCGCACTTGTTGCCCTGCCGCACGCCGGTCCATATCGCCGTCGACCAGGTGGGCGAGTTCTGCCGCATGGCACTGCCCATCTTGCGTGACTACACCGACCTGACCGCGCCTGCCGTGCTCGATGCCGTGGCGCCCGAGCCGAGTTTTGCCATGGCGATTGGCGTCGACGATGGCCTTGTGACCTGCAAGATTACGGTGGCCTACGGCGATTGGTCGGCAGATCTCTTTGGCCTGGGTGCTCCGGGCAGCCCCTTCGAAGAACAGCGCCCCGGCGTTCCGCCCCGCGATACGGTGGCGGAGTTTCGCGTTATGGACACGGCTGCCCTGTACTTCGATTTCTACGAGGGCGGCCTGGCATTTGAGGAGCGCGATGACGCCCGCCTGTTCTGCCTGCTGACCGAGGGACTGGCGGCTTTGTCCGAGCTTGGCGAGGCCATGCTCAGCGACCGCCTGCGCCAGATCTCGGTACGCCCTGCGCCTAAGCTCTCGGTGCGCGCCACCGTCAAGAGCAACTTGCTCGACGTCGAGCTGGGCGCGAGCGGGCTTTCGGCGGCTGACCTTGCCATCTATCTCGATTCGTATAAGCGCCACCAGACATTCGCTCGCCTTACATCCGGCGATATCGTGCGCCTGGACGAGGGCGCTCGTGCCGCGTTTGGTCTTGCCGAGGACCTGGGCGTCGACGCCGTCGACCTGCTCGACGGCGTGTCGCTTCCCGCGTCGAGCACCCTTTTTGTCGACAGCATGCTCGCGCGCACGCCGGCGCTCGAGGCCGATCGCGACGCCGCATTCCGTCGCACCGTCGAGCGCTTGGATACGCTCGGCAAGATGGACTTTACGGTGCCGGTCTCGCTCAAGGCCACGCTGCGCGGCTATCAGGTCGACGGCTACCAGTGGCTCGGCTCGCTCGAGCACCTGGGCCTCGGCGGCATCTTGGCCGACGATATGGGCCTGGGTAAAACGCTGCAGATGATCGCGCACATTCTGGCGCGCGTGGAGGCGGGGGATACCAAGCCCACGCTCGTGGTATGTCCCGCGTCGCTCGTGTACAACTGGGCTGCCGAGTTGGAGCGCTTCGCCCCCTCGCTTGATGTGTGTGCCATCGTGGGCGCCAAGGCTCAGCGTCGCGTGCAAATTGCCGGTGCCGCCGAGCACAACGTGGTCGTGACGTCGTATGACCTTATGCGGCGCGATATCGATGAGTATGCCGAGCAGGATTTTGCCCGCGTGGTGCTCGATGAGGCCCAGTACATTAAAAACCCGCTTACCCAGGTGGCTCGCGCCGCAAAGCGCCTGCCTGCCGACGTGCGCTTTGCCCTGACGGGCACGCCCATCGAAAACCGCCTGTCCGAGCTCTGGAGCATCTTCGACTTTTTGATGCCGGGCCTTCTGGGCACGCGCGACTCATTTGCCAAGCGCTTTGAAAGTCCCGTCGAGCATGCCGAGGGCGATAGTGCCGCTCGTCTGCAGGCGCTCGTATCGCCGTTTGTGCTGCGTCGCGTCAAGGAAGACGTGGTGGCCGACCTGCCCGAGAAGATCGAGGATACGGTGATGGCGCAGCTTACCGGCGAGCAGCGCAAGCTCTACCTGGCAAACCAGGACCGCATCGCCCAGCAGGTGCAGCACCGCGAGGCCGGGGAGTTTAAGAAAGATAAACTCAAGGTGCTTGCCGAGCTCACCAAGCTGCGTCAGATCTGCTGCGACCCGCATCTGCACTATGCGGACTACAAGGCGGGAAGCGCCAAACTCGATACGTGCATGGAGCTCGTCCACGGAGCACTCGACGGCAGTCACCGCATCTTGCTGTTCAGCCAGTTTACGGGCATGCTCGATATCATCGGCAAGAGCCTGGCCAAGGAGGATATCGCCTTTCTTAAGCTTACGGGCGCATCGTCTAAAGAGAGTCGCGCCAAGATGGTTGCGCAGTTCCAGGCGGGCGAGGTGCCGGTGTTCTTGATTTCGCTCAAGGCGGGCGGCGTGGGCCTTAATTTGACGGCTGCCGACGTGGTTATCCACTACGACCCATGGTGGAACGTGGCGGCGCAGGATCAGGCGACTGACCGCGCGCATCGCATTGGCCAGCAGCACACCGTGACCGTGTACAAACTCATTGCCAAGGACACGATCGAGGAACGCATTATGCAGATGCAGGAGTCCAAGCGCGACCTGGTCAACAGCGTGCTCGGCGGCGACGGCATCTCGTCGGCGCTGTTTACCCGCGAGGATGTTCTGGCGCTGCTCGGCGGCGACGGTCGCTAACCCGCTCGGGTGGGGCCGCCAGGGCGGATAGCCCGCGCTGTCCCATCGTCCCCGCTCGTTATGTGTTCATTTGTCATGCCGTGGATGGTTCGCCTGCCTTTGGGCATAAGAACCTCGAGAACATCGACACATCAGCAAAGGAGAACATCATGGCGAAATTCTTTAAGGACCCCGACGGTAAGCTCGTTGCCGCCCTTGGCGACGGCGTTGCGACCCCTGCCGGCTGCACGGAGTTGACGGCGAACACCGAGGATGCGGCGCACGAGAAGCATGTGCCTGTTGTCGAGATCGAGCGCGACGGCCACGTCATTCGCGCGCGCGTGGGCTCGACGGAGCACCCCATGCTGCCCGAGCACTATATTGAGTGGATCGCCCTTGAGGCCGAGGGCCGCCTGGAGGTCCATTACCTTGAGCCCGGCATGAAGCCCACGACGTTTTTCGCTGGCGGCTCCAAGACCGGTACTGTCTATGCCTACTGCAACCTGCATGGGCTGTGGTCCGCGACGTTCTAGGAGCGCGCCCCAGCTCGGGGTATCATAGCTAGCATATGCACATGCGAGCGCCGGCTGCATCATGCGGCCGGCGCTTTTACTACGACAACGACGATTTACGACGGAAAGGGCTGGGCCATGAAGCTCGCACTTGCACAGATCGATATGCGCCTGGGTGACATCGAGGGCATTTGCGGCCGCATCGAGGACCAGGCTCGCCTGGCTCATGAGCGCGGCGCGCGCGTGCTGTGCGTTCCGGCCCCGCTCTTTATGGGCGCCATGCCGGGCAGCCTGGTGGGTGCTGCCGATTTTGAGCACGATATGCTGACGGGTCTAACGGGCGTTGCCGAGCGCATCCAAGAGCTCGATATGATCTGCATCGTGCCCGCTGCGGTTTCGTTTGAGGGCCAGCCCCTGCTTGACTATATGATGCTCAAAGACGGTCGCGTGGTGCCTGCGCGCACAAGCATCGCCCTGCAGCGTGGCGAGAGCAACGACGCGCGTTGGGCGCCTCCGGTGTTTGACGTGGACGGCGTGCGCATCGCTGTGGTGTTTGACCTGGACCGCGAGCTCGAGATGCTGCCGACCGGCGTCGACCTCATCGTCTATTTCCAGTTAAACGCGTTTGACATGACCAATCGCGAGACCGCCGCCGTCGCCGCCGTACGCAGCGGTGCCTACCGCAAGATCGCCTCCAAGCGCAGCGTGTGGTTTGCCTGCATGGCGCCGGTCGGCGCCTATGACGAGTCGGTGTATACCGGCGGTTCGTTTGTGCTCGACGACTGCGGTCGCGTGGTGGCCCAGGCGCCGTGCTTTGAGGAGAGCCTGCTGGTTCAGGAGATTCAGCGCGGCGTAATGCTCGATGCCCTGGAGG
Source organism: uncultured Collinsella sp. (assembly GCA_900548935.1). GTDB lineage: Bacteria > Actinomycetota > Coriobacteriia > Coriobacteriales > Coriobacteriaceae > Collinsella. Next base: position 5,186 of record URMR01000022.1, on the reverse strand, counting down.
ACCACGAGCTGCCCGAGTTTCGTTCCGAGGAGTGGTTGTGGCAGGCGCTGGTGCTTGCCGTGCGCGGCAATGCCCGCGCCCGCGGCGCTTCGCGTGCCGTGGTGGCGCTCGAGGGCGATCTGCCGTCGTCCCTGTTGGCGGCACTTGCCGTCGATGCCTTGGGCCCGCGTAATGTGATTGGCCTGGTACTGGGGCGCAATCGCATCTTTATACCGGCGCAGGAGGAGGCCGAGGCCGCCCGCTGTTCCGCTGTTCGCTCAATCGCCGAGCGCCTGCACATTCGCACCGTCGAGCGCGATGCGCCGGATGCGGCGCGCGTACTCGATCGCGACGTGTCGGCGGGCGATGCCGAGCGTCTGCGTTCGCGTGCGCTGGGCCTGATGCTCGAGGATACGGCGCTCGAGCTGGACGCCATGGCGTTGAGCCCGCTTTCCAAGACTGAGTATGCACTGGCGGCGCCCGCGCTGTCCGGTGGCTACCAGGGCGACTTTGCACCCTTTGGCGATGTGTATCTGTCGACGCTCGAGTTTGTGGCACGCGTGCGCAACCGCGCCTCGGCCGTGGTGCCCCAAGAGCTCGTGACGCTCAACGCAGTGGAAGATTGTATGGAGCGCGTGCTGGCGCAGGCGCTCTCGACGCTCGACGGCCCGGTTGATATGCTCGACCGTGCGGCACAGCTGCTCGGCGGGCTTGAGCCGGGTGAGGTCGATGGCGCGCTCGAGGCGCACGTGGACCGCAATCGATCTTTCGACGACATCCCGATGGCCGCTGGCAAGCCTGAGGCCTGCTCGCTGCTGCTGATGCTTGTGCGCCAGGGCGAGGCTGCCCGTCGCATGCTACCGACGGCGCCGATCGTCTCTGCCCGTTCGTTTGTCGAGCGCGCCTGGCCGTACATGCTTGCGTGGTCCGATCTGGGGCTCAACGGTAAGGAGCGCATGACAGTTGATTCGCTGGCACGCGCCGAGGTGCGCCGCTTTGCCGACGACGACACGAGTGACCGTATGCGCGGCGAGATGATGGGCATATTGGGCGAGCTGCTGGGTATTTCGCCCGAGCAGATGGAAGAGCTGCGCTCCGAAGACGGTCAGCGTCGTTTGCATGAGGGCATGAAAAAGTTTGAGGGCGAGGTCCAGGACGCCATCGACAAGATGATGGGCGGCCAGGGCGGACCGCAGGGTGGGCCCCAGGGCACGCCGATGCCGCATCCGCCGGTTGACCCCCGACAGTTCCCGTTCTTTAGCCAGAACTAGGGCAGACGGAAACATTGTGGGAGGGATTCTCTCGCACACATTGCTTCTGCCGAATCTATCTTGCATTAAGTACCTTGGCCCCGTTGTGTTATTCTAGAACAGACGTTCGTGAATGATGCGCGGGGCCTTGCCTTGCGCTTGGCAAAAGACGAGGGGAGGTCGGCTTGGTTATCTTGGGCATCGACCCCGGTTTGGCCCATACGGGCTGGGGGATTATCGAGGAGCGGCGCGGCGAGGTTCGCTGCCGTGCCTACGGTTGTATCGAGACCAGCGCGGGCAGCCCGCTCGCGGTGCGCCTGTCGCATATTGCCCGCGACCTCAAGGGCGTCGTCGAACGCTACCGTCCCGATACCGCTGCTATCGAGAGCATTTACTTTGGCGCTAACGTCCGCTCGGCCATCCCCACGGCGCATGCCCGCGGTGCCGCGCTCGTGGCGCTTTCGGAATGCGCGCTCGAGATTGGCGAATACACGCCCATGCAGATCAAGCAGGCCGTGGTGGGCACGGGCGCTGCAGATAAACGGCAGGTTGCCTATATGGTGCGTACGCTCACTCAGCTCGATCACGACCCTCACCCAGACCATGCCGCCGATGCGCTGGCCTGCGCCATCTGTCACGTTAACCTAAGCCGCACCCGGGCGCTTACCGGCGGCGAGTTCTATCAACAGAGAGGAACCGGATACTGATGATCTCCCAGCTCCATGGAACGCTTGTCGAGGCCACGATGAGCTCGGCCGTCGTCGATGTATCGGGCGTGGGCTTTGAGCTCGGTATTTCGGGCAGCACTGCCGCCACGCTGCCTACGCCCGGCGGTGAGGTTCGCCTCTATACCCGCATGCAGGTGCGCGAGGACGCCATGACGCTCTTTGGCTTTGCCTCCAAGGACGAGCGCACGATGTTTGACCGACTCGTGTCCGTGTCGGGTGTTGGCCCGCGCCTGGCGCTTGCCGTGCTTTCCACCTATACCGTGGGGCAGCTGTATTCGCTGGTGATGGCCGAGGACGACAAGGGCATGGCCAAGGTACCCGGTGTGGGCAAAAAGACCGCTCAGCGCCTCATCTTGGAGCTCAAGAGTACCTTTGCCAAGGACAAGGGCTTTGTGCCGGTCGACGTGATTCCCGGACAGGTTGCGATGTCTGTGCCCGCTGCTGCTCCCTCGGCCATCGACGATGCCCGCGCGGCACTCCTTTCCATGGGCTTTAGCCCGCAGGAGACCGATGTTGCCCTGAGCGGGTGTGATGGGCAGAATATGCGTGTCGAGGATCTGCTCGGCGCGGCGCTTAAGCGACTTGGAATGGATGCGTGATGTGGGAAGCCGATGACTCTCAGGACCTGTGGGCGCCGAAGCCGGAATTCGAAAAGATCATCGACCAGAAGAAGGAAGAGAAGGGCGTCAAGCAGGACGTGGAGCTGACGGCCGAGGACCTCGATGTCGACCGTACCCTGCGTCCCCAGCGCTTGGATGACTACTGCGGCCAGGAGCATATCAAGCAGAGCCTTCGCGTGCTCATCGAGGCGGCGCAGAGCCGCGGTGAGACGCTCGACCACGTGATTTTCTCGGGCCCTCCGGGTCTGGGCAAGACCACGCTGGCTACCGTTATCGCCAACGAGCTGGGCGCTCAGATTAAGACGACGAGCGGCCCGGCCATCGCGCGTACGGGTGACCTGGCGGCTATCCTTACCAACTTGCAGCCAGGTGACGTGCTGTTTATCGACGAGATCCACCGCCTTAACCGCTCGGTCGAGGAGGTCCTGTATCCCGCTATGGAGGACTTTGCGCTCGATATCGTTATCGGTAAAGGCCCGGCCGCCCGCTCGATTCGCCTGGATATCCCCAAGTTTACGCTGGTAGCGGCAACGACCCGCTCGGGTATGCTGACCGGCCCGCTGCGCGATCGCTTTGGCATTTCGTATCGCCTGGACTACTACACGGTCGAGGAGCTCGCTCAGATTGTGACGCGCTCGGCGACTATCCTGGGCGTGACGATCGACCATCCGAGCGCGCTTGAGATCGGCTCGCGCTCGCGTGGCACGCCGCGCTTGGCCAACCGTCTGCTCAAGCGTGTGCGCGACTATGCGCAGGTGCGCGGCAACGGTCCTATTGAGCTTGATATTTGCCGTCAGGCGCTCGAGTTTTTCGAGATCGACGAGCTTGGTCTGGACTGGATGGACATTCGAATTTTGGAGACGCTTGCCAAGACGTTCTCCGGCCGTGCCGTGGGTCTGACGACCCTTGCCAGCGCGGTAGGCGAGGACCCGGGTACGCTCGAGGATGTCTATGAGCCCTATCTGCTGCAGTGCGGCTTGATGATTCGCACGCCCCAGGGCCGCCAGGCAACGCTTCGCACCTTTGAGCACTTGGGTATCGAGCCAGCCGTTTAGAGACTGGTTTGTTTTGGCTGGTCTGTAGGCTATCGCTGAGCATTGGATAAACATATCGCCATTCGTCGGTTACGGGTGTTTTACTATTGCGCGCCCGTGCTATGCTGAATTGGTCTTTTTCTCATTCGGTAACGAAAGGACCGCCCATGCCTACTGACATCGAAATCGCACGTTCCGTCACGCCGCTGCCCATTACCGAGGTGGCTAAGAACGCCGGCGTCGACGTAAAGCACCTGATTCCGCATGGCTTCGACAAGGCTAAGGTCGACTATTCACTGCTCAACGAGCCGACCGATCACCAGGCCAAGCTCGTCCTCGTGACCGCTATCAACCCAACGCCTGCGGGCGAGGGCAAGACCACCACGACCATCGGTCTGGCCGATGGTCTGCGCCGTCGCGGCGTCAAGAGCGCTGTGGCCCTGCGCGAGCCTTCGCTCGGTCCCGTCTTTGGCGTCAAGGGCGGTGCCGCCGGCGGCGGCTGGGCGCAGGTCATCCCCATGGAGGATATCAACCTGCACTTTACCGGCGACTTCCACGCTATCGGTGCCGCCAATAACCTGCTGGCCGCCATGCTCGACAACCATATTCAGCAGGGCAACCAACTCGGTATCGACGTTAAGCGCATCACCTGGAAGCGCGTCGTCGACATGAACGACCGCCAGCTGCGCCATGTCATCGACGGCATTGGCGGCAAGGCCCAGGGCGTGCCGCGCGAGGACGGCTTCGATATCACCGTCGCCTCCGAGGTCATGGCAATCCTGTGCCTGTCTACGAGCATCAGCGACCTCAAGGAACGCTTGGGTGAGATCGTCGTCGGCTACAGCTTTGCCGGCGAGCCCGTCCGTGCCCGCGACCTTAAGGCCCAGGGTGCCATGGCCGCGTTGCTTAAGGACGCGCTCAAGCCCAACCTGGTGCAAACGCTCGAGGGCACGCCCGCGTTTGTCCACGGCGGTCCCTTCGCCAACATCGCCCACGGTTGTAACTCCATCATGGCCACGCGTATGGCCATGCGCTTTGGCGATGTCGCCATTACCGAGGCAGGCTTTGGCGCCGATCTGGGTGCCGAGAAGTTCCTCGACATCAAGTGCCGCATGACGGGCGTTCGCCCCAGCGCCGTCGTGATTGTCGCCACCGCCCGAGCGCTTAAGTACAACGGCGGCGTTGCCAAGGCCGACCTTAACGACGAGAACCTCGATGCCCTCAAGGCCGGCATGCCCAACCTGCTGCGCCACGTCGACAATATCCAGAGCGTCTATGGTCTTCCCTGTGTGGTCGCCATCAACCGCTTCCCGACGGACACCGAGGCAGAGCTTGCGCTCATCGAGTCCGAGTGCCAGAAGCTCGGCGTTAACGTTAAGCTGTCCGAGGTTTGGGCCAAGGGCGGCGAGGGCGCGCTCGAGCTGGCCGACGAGGTCATGCGCCTGATCGAGCAGCCGAGTGAGCTCAAGTTTGCCTACGAGGACGGCGCCGATGTTGCCGATGCTCTTGAGCTTGCGGAACAGAGCGGCGTAGAACTGGCGCTGCATGTTCAGACGGCCGATGTCGCCGTCCGGG
>URMR01000021.1 GCA_900548935.1 uncultured Collinsella sp. | reverse complement strand
CAGAGCTACAATCTGTCATTCAAAAGGCAGGGCATGACCAAAAGGTCAATGCCCTGCCTTTTTCATGCCACCTTGTACGCTCTGGGGCCCGCTCGCTTGCGTATGCTCAACCTGTTGCGTTCCGTTGATCCCTTGGGGACGGAGGAAAACGGATCATTTTGAGGTGCGATTTCGGAAGTATGCGGCAAAATCTTGATGGGTCGACCACGCCGCATATGCACAAGCGCTCTACCTGCGGGTTTGTTATCGCAAAACCCCTGTGTGCTCGGCAAGTTCATAATTTGCCGCATACTTCCGAAAACGCCGCCGATTTCCATACGACAGATGAGAGCAGATCACCGCTGGAGCGCAGCGTTTCCCCAGATAAAACCGACCAAAATAAACCTGTCCCTTTTTGGCAGGTTAGATGGTGAATTCGGCAAAGTTGCGGTCGTCGTCCGCGGTGCCGGTGTCGTCTGTTGCGGCTGCCGGCACCAGCGCGTCGCCGCCGACGCTTTGCAGCAACTCGGCCACGTTGGCGTCGGGGTTTTGGCATAGGATGTCGAGCAGCTCGATAAAGTCACGAATGACTTCACGCGGCGTCAGATGCGTGTCGGCTCCCACGCGACCGAATTCGATCTTGAGGAAGTCCACCAAGTCGTTCTCGGTAAGCGTGGGCGTCCAGCCAAAGTAGCCGGCGTGAATTTGTATGAGCTTTTCAATCAAGACCAGCAGCTCCTCGTAGGTGAGTGGCTGCAGACGGATGATGGGCGCGAGCATGTCCTTAAGGTCCTCGCGTGCAAAGCGGCCTTGAGCGAGTCGGCTGCGAAGGGCCTCGTAGGAGAACACGCCACGGCGGCGGTCTTCGATGGAGGTTGGCGTGCCGCCCATGATCATGCCCAGGTACTGCGCCTTGCCCTGGAGTGTGTCGTTGTACATGGTCAGGATCTTCTCGTAGTTGTACTGGCGCGTGATGGCGTTGGGAATCTTATACAGATTCACGAGCTCGTCGATGAGCACCAGCATGCCCTTGTAGCCGCTGCAGACCAAAAAGCGCGCAATGAGCTTAACGTAGTCGTACCAGTCGTCATCGCTGATGATGGTCGAGGAGCCCAGCTCGGCGCGTGCCTCACTCTTGGTGCGGTATTCGCCGCGAATCCATTTGGTCACGCGGCTCATAGCTTCTTCGTCGCCCTCGGATACGGCCGCGCGGTAGCGGCGGAGCATGCGGGCGAAGTCGAAGCCGTGGACCATTTCCTCGAGCGGGGCCAGTTGGGCATTGACGACCGACTCGTCGACGTCGGCGCACGAGGCGACCCAGCGATCAAGAATAAGGTTGAGCGCACCGCCCTCGGGGCGCGTCTTGGTCGATATATTGCGTATGAGCTCGCGGTAGGTGGCAAGGCCCTGCCCCTGCCCGCCCTGCAGACGGCGCTCGGGGGATAAGTCTGCATCGGCGACGACGAATCCCTCGCCCATGGCATGCGTTCGGATGGTTTGGAGCAAAAAGCTCTTGCCGGCGCCGTAGCGACCGACCAGGAAGCGGAAGCTCGCCCCACCGTCGGCGATGAGACTCAGATCGGTGAGCAGGGCGCGGATCTCGACCTCGCGCCCTACGGTAATGTAGGGAAGGCCGATGCGCGGGACCACGCCGCCCTTGAGCGAGTTGAGAATGACGGCAGCGACGCGCTTGGGCACGCGGGGTGCTGCGGATGCGGTATCACTCATGGTCTAGGTATCCTCTCACGTCTGCTTCGTAGTCCTCGATAATTTGCGGTCCTGCCGCGCCAAATTCAATTACGGTGTCACCCACCAGGTCAAAGAGCGCCTCGTTGATGCTATCGACGAGCATGTCCTCGCTCTGCCCCGATTGCGCTACCGCCGATTCCGCCTGTACTGCGTTTTGCTCGAGCAGTGCGCGAAGGAAGGCATCTGCGGCGGGCGCGAGTTCGTTTGTGGCGTCAGCGGGCGCAGCAGCTGCGAACGCGGGCGTCGGCGCGAGAAGCGGTGCCACGACACCAAACTGTTCGGTGGATATGGTCGGCTCGTCGGTCAAGTCCTGCCGAATGGGTGCCACGACCGGTTCGACAATCGCGTCGGTTACGGGCTCGGCTTCCGGTTGCCCTGAGTCCGCTGCCTCGGCTTCTGCGGATGCGCCGTCCTCGCGTTCCTCGTCGATCAAAAGCGCTTCGCGCGTTTGCGCAGCGGCGCTCCGAATGTGCCCCAGCTGACTCAGATCGATATCGATCTTGACGGGCTGGTGTGCGGCGTCCCACGAGAGCCATGCCACAATCTCGTCATCGATAATCTTGGCCAGATATTTGGGGACCTTTTCTTCCTTAAGGGGATGGGCGGGGTCCAGCGCCAGGCGCAGGCGTTGGTCGCAGGCGCGCATCATTTCACCGAGCTTGCTGCTCTTTTGCCTACTACCGTGGATACGCATGCATTCCCAAAAGCCGTTTTGGCAACGGTAGATATGGATGGGATCCAGGCGGTATTCGCAGTCCTCGTGGCGCTCGGGCGCAAAGAATACGGCCGAGGCAAACATGGTGTAGGGCATGGCCGTCTCCTCCCCAAACAAGCTCGCTACGATGCCGGTCTTTCGGTGCATGTCATAGTAGCGCGCCATACGGACATATACGGCGCATGCCACGTGGCGTAGGTCGCGATGGTGGCCGCGATCGAGTCTTGAGTTATTGAGGTTGTACGTGGAGAGGGCATTGATGGCGGCCATGAGTCGCTCCTCGCCCGCCTCGTCGGGCGGAAGGGGGAGTGTGGGCTCGGAGGTCTTGCGACGCGCAGGCGCCAGGTCTGACGAGGCTGGCACGAACGCAAGGTCTCGCGCTGCGCGCCGCAGCTCGATAAGGGCGTTATCGAACATGACGGTTTTAGAGTCGCGAAGCAGCTTGGGGTCGAGCCCATGGAATACAGCGTAATCCTGCAACCACACGCGTGCAAACCGATCGATGCCGGGCTCGAAGGCGCGATAGGCATCCCAAAAGGCCTTGATTTTAATAAAACCATTGAGTGGGTCATCTACGCCAATGCCGCAGATCAGCTCATAGAGATACAGAAAGGCAAAGGACGTAGACGTTTCCTCGACGGTTCCGCGGCGCACTTGGGCACGCCAGGTAAAGTAGCCGCGCAACTGCCGGTCGCTCATGGCGTTGTAGGTGGGAAAGTACGACTTAAAGGTGCCGTTGTAGGGACAGTCGTCCTCAAAGTCGGCCATCAGCAAGCCTTGGCGGTAGAAAAGCTCGGCCTCCGATAGCCAGCGGCCCGCGCCGCCCTTGGGGTCATCCTGCCAGCGCGATATCTCGCGCATCTTGCGGTATTGGTCGGGGAGGAAATTCTGCATCTGTCGGCCGGTTTTGAGAATCGGCTCGTCAGCATAGACTTCGTTTGAGAAGCGAGCAGACTGATGGGTCCGGGCCTCGGCCATAATGCGCTCGATGAGCATCTTGATGTCCTGGTCGGCCACCGCTTCTCCTCTCCTAACGCAGCTTCGGTGACCTCATATCATAGCACAGCATCAAACAGGTGTTCGAGATACTGCTGCGTAGATAGATTTAGAACAGGAGGGCGTAGATGACGGCTATGACAACGGAGGGGAGCATATTGGCCGTGCGGAAGGTCTGAGGACGGATGAGGTTGACGCCGACGCAGAAGATGAGCATGGAGCCTACGAGCGAAAGGCTGTCGAGGGCTGCCGTAGTCATGATGGGGGAGAGTGCGCCGGCAAACAGCGTGATCGTCCCCTGGAACACGGCGACGGGCAGGGCGGAGAAAATGCAGCCGCGGCCAAGCGACGCCGTCATGGTGCAGACGATGATGCAGTCCAATGCGCCTTTCAGGGCAAGCGTTGACCAGTCACCGAGCAGACCGTCCTGGATCGATCCCACAATGGCCATGGCGCCTATACACACGGTGAGTGAAGTCGAGACAAAAGCGTTGGTGAACTCGTTATCGCCCTCGCTGCCGGTTTTGCGCTTGAGCCATTCGCCAAGGTTCTCGATGGCGGCTTCCAAGTTGACGGCCTCGCCGATGAGCGAACCGAGCGCAAATGAGACGATGAGCATGGTGGTACCGGTGGTCGCTAGCGCCTTTCCATCGATGATGAGCATCTTTTGCATGGTGCCGCCCAGGCCGATAAACAGGACGCACAGCCCCGATGCTTTCATGAGCGTGTCTTGGATGCGCGGTGTAATGAAGCGGCCGCCCGCTAATCCTAAAAGACCGCCCGCAACTAAAAGCACAACGTTGATGATTGTTCCCAAGCCCGGCATGAGCCCTCCTGTATTGATGCCAACGTGGCAATCGTAGCAGAACGAAATGCGAGGCACATCGCAACCCATCTAATACGTTATATAAGTGGTATTAGGAATGATGCGCAGCATTTAAGCCTCAGGTGGTTGTCGGGACATAGGGATAGTATTCAAAGCGCAGTGTCATAAGCCGCTGTGGGGATTCAATAGCCGCGGCGATGATATTGGCATCGCGGGCACGATCAAACCCTTCGAGTTCGATCTGATACGAGACGTCTTGCATAATGTCCAGACGTCGCCAGGCCAGGAGTGTGTCGCCATCGAATTCCAGGGTCTTGCTTCCGTTTGCGGCAACGGCGTATAGACGCAGCTTGGCGGTGGTTGCAGGGTCGACAACTGTGACCTTTTTAATTTCGTTTCGAGTATTCTTGGCGCCCAACAAGGTGAGCAGTGTTGGGGCCACGACCTCGCCCGATGGCAAAAAGACGACTTCGATGGATTCAGGAAATGCGATGATAACCGACTTGCGGACGGGCTGATTGGCGGCGGCAACTTCGATGTTCGCAGCGTCGATGACCTCTGTGTGGTCGAGCGCGGCAAGCACGCAGCAGTTACCTTCATCGATCTCTTGAGGATCAGCAAGCCCCAGACTGTCCGCGAGCTCGGGATCGTTTGGATCGGCAGCGGGCTCATTCGGCGCTTCGAGAGAAGCTGGGACGCTGTTTGTCGGCGACGGCGTGTCGCCCGCACCTGCTTCTTTGACCGCGCTCTCCTCTTGTATGGTTGTGTTGATGGGCTCGTCGTTTGAGGGGAGCGTCTTGGCGTCAAGCGCGGAGGGGAGAATTCCGATGGCTCCGGATCCGTTCCACTCCATTTCGAGAAGCGCCGGGTCGGCAAGAATGCGTTGCCTGCTTTGCGCGCGGGCATCGATTTCAATAGGGCCTGCCTCTATCCCTCGTGTAAGGCTGAGTGATCCGGATGGCTTCTCGAAATGAGCGTCTGTGTCTTTGGTACTGACGGCGTAGAACAGCAGGGACGCTTCTCCCGCCGCGATGGCATCGGTACCGGCTTTGGTCAGCCGCAACGATGCCGTGAATGAGAGGGTGGGCTGCGCATCGTCTGCATTCGCGGCGGCGCAGCCCAGACATATACCGCCTCCTTTCTCGAAAAACGTACCGTCGAAGGCGACCTTCGCTCCGTTCGCCGAGTCATCGACCGAAGCGATGTCGATGCGCAGCTCTAAATTGCATGGATCGCCATCTGCATCGAGCACAACCGAGCGCCACGTGCAGACGGCGCACCCCGCCTGGGAGCCGTTTGCCTTGTTCGAACGATTGATATCCACGACTATCGAGCCGTCCGTATTACGACGAAGGCATCCCGAGGTTGAGATCGCGGCCTGTGCGATCGAAAAACGCTTGCACGCAATGGCGCTCGACGGATTTGGTGCGGAACTTAGGGCTGCTGGTAAGGAGTCTGCCATGACGGGAGTCGCCCAAGCGGCGACAGGCGTTCCGGTTGCGAGCGCGCCGCAGAGTGCGACGACGGGCAAAAGGTTCTTCGATGCCATGGGGTCTCCTTAGCTAATTTAGTGCGGCCTGTCCGTGTTTTGTTTCTGGCTGCGTTTGATGTGCAGACCGAGGCCGGCGGTTCCCGCGCCTGCTGCTGTGGCGCCTGCTGCCAAGAGCCATCGTCTGTCGCCTGTCTGCGCCAACGGTTCCTCGCGGTCGCCGCGGTCGAGCTCCGAGAGGTCGACCGTCACTTGCGTGGCGGCCTGCGCCTGTTCTTGCTGAGCAAAGGCCATGGCTGGCCCAAACGCTAGGATGCTGACGGCGGCGGCCAGGGCGACGGCCTTATGCCGTGTGCGCACCGGGCTCGACCGTCCAGGTGATCGTTGCAACCTGATCGCCTTCGCCGGTTACGCGGAAGATGTCGCGCGTGACGCGGGCGACGTTTCCGCTTGTCTTGAGCTTAATTTTGTCCGTGCCGCCGGCAATGCCCTGGTAGCCCATGTCGAAGGCTGCGTTCTTGGAAAGATCGAGGCCCGTCCCTTGCATTGCGGCGCTGGCGTTCTGGAGTGCGCCGTCGGGGCCGACCTTAAAGTCGATGGAGTTCTGTGCGGTTCCGGCCTTGGCGTCGGCAGCAATGGTCCAGGTGTTCATGGCGTCGATCTTCATGTTGGTGACATGGATGCCGTAGGCCGAATGATTGTCGATGGTGGTCGCGTCTTCTGAGGGGCCCTGAAGCGTGCCGTCGGCCTTGGCGACGAAGGGAATAACCGTCGGAACTTTGAACTCAACGTTGTCGATCTCGGTCCTGACCATTACTTTCGTGGTTCCAACGCGCCCGGCTGCCATAGCTGGCGTCGGGGCGGCGCCCATTGCGAGCGCGAGCGCGAGCCCTGCGCCCACGACGAGCGCTCTGGCTCCGTTCATGTTCCTGGTGATGTCCATGGTCGTTCCTTTCTATTCGCCGCGGGCCGTCCCCGCGATGATTGGACGGATGCTGGTGAATTGCGTGCGGTGTCGCGTCGGCCGGAAGGCTAGTTCTCGGCTTGCTCAACCCGCACCTTGACACGTGTCGGATTGCCGTGGCTGTCGAGGGTCTTTGTATCGAGTGCCTGGATCTCGATGTACGCCTCGCCTTCTTTGATGTCGCCGGCGGGGCACGTCTCGATTGTCTTGCCGGTCTCGACCACACCGGATTCGTACATGGTCTCGTCGTTTTGGATGACGCGGAATCGCTGGGGAAATTTATTGTCTTGGACGTTTTGCACGTTGACGCGCAGCTTGCCGTCCTCCTGCAGCTGAGCGACCGGCGCGACCGAAATCGTCATCATGTTGTCGCGGACGATGGCGTCGAGCTCATCTTGGATTTCCTGGCGCGTTTTGCCCTCGGCCGTCGTAACCGAAGCGCCCGCCTCGGGTACGGGCTGCGACTGCCAAGCGTATAGTCCTACGGCGACAAGGGCACAGACGATGGCCAAGCAGGCAACGATGAGCTTCTTGCGACGATCCAGGCCTGCAAAGTGGGGCGGCTTCTTCGCGCTCATGCGGCATCCTTGGCGGTATAGATGCGTGCAAAGGTGGACGGGTCCGCTCCAAAGAGCATGTGAAGCATCAGGCGGCGCGAGTAGACAAGCTCGTCGAAGTCGGGAGGGAGCTCGATGTCGTGGATATGCGCGATGTGGTGGGCGAGCGCCGAGAACGACTCGGGGTCGCAGATCACATCGGTGGTAACGTGGTAGACCGTCGTATCGGGGAATGCCTCTTCGTCAAAAGGCAGGAGATGGGGATCGTCGTCGACTTCGATGGCGATGCCGTACTGGGGCCAGTAATATGCCATGGGAACCTCCCTGCTTCTGGGCCAAAACTACTATCGGTTTGGCTGTCGACGCCGACCGTATCAGCCGCTACTTGACCAATTTCTGACCAAATGCTTGACGGATTGGCGTCTCCGCAGGTAAAAGGCGGCAAAAAATACTCCAACTTTTTTCGAGCGACAATCGCGCGGTCGGCGACGGCGGGGCTATATGTGTCAAAAGCATCGTCTGCCGAGGAAATCCAGCCGCTCGCCGAATTGCATGAACGTAAAAATCGCCAATTATGGAGACGGTCTCGAACACGTCGACGAAACGATGCGGTAACATCTCCCTGCAAACACTGTAGTTAGCTAAAGGGGGAGTTCGCGTGCCTGCAACCATTAAACCCTTCACCGACGAGTTCGAAGAGTATGGTCGCGATGAGTCTCGCACATCGGGCGAGGCCTCGAGCATCTCGTTTCCGACAACGGAGGACGAGGTCCGCGCCATTTTGAAAAAGCTCTATGTCGAGCGTGTCCCGGTGACGGTTCAGGGCGCCCGGACCGGCCTTGCCGCCGGCGCCGTGCCTCATGGCGGTCACATTCTCAATACTTCCCGCATGAATCGCTACTTGGGCCTTCGCCGCGATGAACAAGGCCAATTTTTGCTGCGCGTGGAGCCGGGCGTTGTGCTCTCGGAACTGCGCAAGCAGCTGGGCAAGAAGGTGCTGCCGACCGCTGGTTGGGACCAGGCATCGCTTGAGGCCTACGATGAGTTTCAAGAGGCCCCCGAGCAGTTTTTTCCCACCGATCCCACCGAGGCATCTGCCTGTCTGGGCGGCATGGCGGCATGTAACGCCTCCGGTGCCCGCAGCTACGCCTACGGCCCCATGCGCCCACATATCACGGGACTCCGCGTCGCGCTGGCTGATGGCGATTTGCTTGAGCTTCAGCGCGGCGAGGCTTTTGCCCAGGGCCGCCACCTGTCGCTTGTGACGGCAGCGGGCCGTGCTCTCGAGCTCGACCTTCCCGACTACACCATGCCCAAGACCAAAAGTGCTTCGGGCTATTTTGTTGCGGACGATATGGATGCCATCGATCTGTTTATCGGTGCATGTGGCACAATCGGCGTCATCACCGAGCTCGAGATTGCCCTGCAGGCGGCGCCTGCGGTCGTTTGGGGCGTGAGCTGCTTCTTTGACAGCGAAGACAAGGCCGTGTCCTTCACCGATTCTGTGCGTCCCGTCCTGTCCCATGCGGCTGCCATCGAATATTTCGATGCGGGCGCCCTGGATATCCTGCGTCGTCAGCGTGAACAGTCGACCGCGTTCGCCTCGCTGCCTGCGCTCGACAAAGAGGCCAAGGTCTGTGTCTACGTGGAGCTCGACTGCGACGACGAAGTTCAGGCGACTGAGGAGCTGTATCACTTGGGGTGGGTACTGGAGCTTGCGGGCGGCAGTGACGATGCGACATGGGTCGCGCGCACCGAGGTCGATCGCGAGTGCCAGCGGTTCTTCCGCCATGCGGTCCCCGAGAGCGTCAATATGCTTATCGACGAGCGCCGCCGCATGGATCCCACCATCACCAAACTGGGCTCGGACATGTCGGTGCCCAACGCGCGCCTGGCCGATGTCGTGGCCCTCTATCGCCGTACGCTGGCCGAAAGCGGGCTTGAGTCTGCCGCCTGGGGACATATCGGCAACAACCATCTGCATGTGAACATCCTGCCGCGCGATGCACAGGATTACCGTCGCGGTGGCGAGTTGTTTGCCCAGTGGGCTTCCGAGGTCACGGCCATGGGCGGTGCCGTTTCTGCCGAGCATGGCGTCGGCAAGATCAAGGCGGGCTTCTTGGAGACGATGTACGGTCACGAGGCCATGGTCGAGTCGGCGCGGCTCAAGCTCCAGCTCGATCCCGACGGGCAGCTGGGTCGCGGTAACCTGTTTTCGGAGAAGCTCTTGGATGAGCTCGTCCAGAAAGGGGGCGCGTGAAGATGAGCGATTTCCATATGGTGGTGTGCGTCAAGGCCGTGCCGGGCAGCACCGAGGTCAAGATGGACCCCAAGACCAATACCATCGTGCGCGATGGCAAGCAGGCGGTCATTAATCCCTTTGATGCGAGCGCTTTGGAATGCGCGCTGGCGCTGAAGGACGACTTTATCGGCTTTGGCATGGACGTGCGCGTGACGGTGGTGTCGATGGGCATCCCCGCGACCGAATCGCTGCTGCGCGACTGCATCGCTCGAGGCGCCGACGACGCGCTGCTGCTGACCGATCGCGCCTTTGCAGGTGCCGATACCCTGGCGACCACCTATGCTCTCAAATGCGGCATCGAGGCGCTCGACGAGGACTTCGACCTGCTCATCTGCGGCAAGATGGCGGTGGATGGCGATACGGCCCAGATTGGTCCCGAGCTTGCCGGTGCCTTTGATATTCCCTGCGTGACCGACGTGAGCTGCGTGCAGAGCGCGGGCTTTACGACCTGTGGCTCGCTGGCGCTCGTTCACGGATGCGATGCCGGCGAGGAGACGGTGTACCTTGAGATGCCGTGCGCGATGACGACTGCCAAGGAGATTGGCCAGTTACGTATGCCGAGTATTGCCGGTATTCGCGCGGCAGAGGAGGCGGACGTGCGCGTGGTCAGTGCCGCCGACGTGAACGCCGACCCCGCGCGTTGCGGCCTTGCCGGGTCGCCGACACAGGTCGTGCGCTCGTTTGTGCCCGACCGTGACCAAACGTGCGAGACCGTTGAGGGGACGGCGTCCGAGCAGGCGGCAAAGCTTGCCAAGATTATCGAGGGGATGGCATAGATGAGCGGACTGATTATCGATAGCGAAGCCTGTATCGGCTGCGGTCGCTGCGTTCGCGTCTGTGCCTCGGGCGGCATCGTAGTGGAAGGCGAGCGACCCAGCCGATGCGCCCGCGTAACCGACGGCTGCATCCTATGCGGTGGGTGCGTCGACGCCTGCCCCGTCAACGCTATCTCGATCGAGCGTGACGAGGCCGCTGGTACGGTGGACCTTGATGCATATCGAGACATTTGGGTCTTCGTGCAGACTGACGAGCACGATGCCGTGGCTCCCGTGGCCTACGAGCTCATGGGCAAGGGGCGCGAGCTTGCCGATGCTCGCGGCTGCCGTCTGGTGGCACTGGTCGGCATGAGCCCCGAGGGCTCGCTTGGGGACCTGGAGCATCTGGTTTGCGCGGGCGCCGACGAAGTCCTGGCCTGTCGCGACGAGCGCCTGCGCCAAAACGATGCGGAGGTCTACGCCCGCTTGATCTGCGATTTGGTAGCCGAACGCAAACCCGAGGCCATCCTATACGGTGCGACCGCTTTTGGCCGCGAACTGGCACCCGGCGTTGCCGTGCGTTTGCAGACGGGTCTTACGGCCGACTGCACCGTGCTTTCGATGGATACGGAGACGGGACTGCTGCAACAGACGCGTCCGGCGTTTGGCGGCAACCTGATGGCCACCATCGTCTGCCCCAATCATCGTCCCCAGATGGCAACGGTTCGTCCCGGCATCTTTAAGGCGCCCGACTTCGACTACGGCCGTTCCGGCGCGATCACCCAGGTGATGCTTGCGGAAGACGTTAAGGCCCGTGTCGAGATCTCGATTCCCGCCGAGGAGTGGGGGCAGCAGGCTTCGATTGCCGATGCCGAGCGCTTGGTCGTGGTGGGCCGCGGCATTGGCTCCAAGAAGAATCTGCCGCTGATGCGAAGGCTCGCCGAGGCTCTGGGAGCCGAGCTTGGTTGCACGCGACCTGTCGTGGAGGCCGGCTGGTTGGAGTATCGCCATCAGATTGGCCAGACCGGCGTATCGGTTTCGCCCAAGCTTCTCGTGAGTATCGGTGTTTCGGGCGCCATTCAGCATCTTGCCGGCATCGGTGGGGCGGAGTGCATTATCGCCATCAACGAGGACCCGGATGCCCCCATTTTTGGTGCTGCCCAGTACAAGGTTGTTGGGGATGCCGTCGAGGTCGTCGAGGAGCTGCTGGCCCAGCTTGAGCGCTAGGCGCGCGCCAGCCAGTCGCGCATCTCGTCCTTTAGGCGGCTCCAGGTTGCCTGCGTGGCGGGGTCGGTAAAGGGCCGCGTAATGCCAAAGGGTGCGTCGAGCAGGCGGTGGATATCGCCCTGTTCGCGCGCCAGCGCGCGGCTTGCTGGATAGACGAGCTCAAACATAAAGCAGATGAGTCCCACCAAGAAGTCGGCGGGCTCGTTGCGTTCATCGCGTGCGACGCAGCGGTGCTCGTCAAAGGCGGCAAGTGTCGGTACCGAAAAGCGACTTGCTAGAAACGCGTCCTCATCCACTTTGAGGATCGTGTCGACGGTGCTGTCGGCGATGGTGCGCATAATGTCGATCTTGTCACCATCGCGCACGATATCGCAGAAGCACCGTGTACGCTCGTCGAGTTGTGCCGGCAGGCGAAAGTCGCTGTGATAGGCGATGCTCGCTCGGATGAGCTCGTCATGCGCACCGGTTTCGATAAAGTCACGGATGTTTGTCGTGGCGGGTGCATCGGCGGGATTCTCGCCAAAGAGGACCTCGATGCCCAGCGCCGCATGGCTCATGCTCTCGGCGTCCTTAAAGGTGTCCCAGCGTCGCAGCTGCTCAAAGCGGCCCATATCGTGTAGCAGGCCGCAAAGCCATGCCAGGTCAATATCTTCTGACGACCAGCCCTGCTCGCGCGCTACGGCATCGCATGCCTCGGCAACGTGGTACGTATGCTCGATTTTGAGCGCGATGCGTGGGTTGGTGGCGTCGTAGGCATCGGTGTAGCTTTTGAAGGCCGCGCGCGCCCGGTCTCGATCGATAGCTGTCATAATGACTTCCTAAAAAGTTGTGTCTTTCGATCCGGTGGCAATTGTAGGTGAACTCGGTTGCTGTCGGATGATGATTCTGCCGTATCGCTACATGCGGCTCGGAGACCTTGTCAGGATGAGAAGCGTATGGTGCTCAAAATCGTTAGAACCGTCTGGCCGGTGATGCTTACCTATGTTGCAATAGGCGCGCCGTGCGGAATGATCATGGGGCAGACGGGAATGGAGCCCTGGATGGTCTTTGCTCTGAGCAGCACGTTTGTGACGGGCAGCGGGCAGTTTATGATCTGCAACCTGTGGCTGGCGGGTGTGCCTGCAGCATCGATCGTCGCGAGCGTCGCCGCCATCTCCTCGCGTTTTGCGCTTTACTCGGCATCGATCGCGCCGCATCTGACGGGTGCCTCGAAGCGTCAGACGCTGGCTGTTGCCGCGACACTTACCGAGGAGGCATACGGCATCTCGCTTGCCAAGTTGGTTGAAGGGGAGGATTGGGGCCCGCGTGAGTCCTTCGTGCTCAACGTGATCCTTATCGCAACATGGGGCGTTTCGTGTACGACGGGCGCCATCGTCGGCGCTGTTGTCGATGTTCCCACCGCCATTGCAGCCTTTGTCTGCACCTCACTCTTTATCTGCCTGCTCTTTTCGCAGCGGCTGTCGCGCGGCAATGTCGTGGCTGCTGTTATGGCTGCGGTGTCTGTCGCCATATGCAAGTTCTTGGGCCTCACGAATATTGCCGTGCCGGCAAGCGTCGTGGCCGGCATTGCCATTGCGTTGGCGTGCGATGCTGTATTTGACGGAAGAGGTGCCCGCGATGCCCGTTAACGAGTTCTTGGTTCTGTGGCTGTCGTCGTGGGCTGCTATCGCGTTCTTTCGCATCGCGCCGGCGTTCGCCTTGCGCGGGCGGACCCTGTCGCCCCGTATTACCGAGGCCCTGGGCTATATCCCGCCCGCTGCCTTTGCCGCGCTGGTCGCCAACGACTTGGTGAGCCCCGGCGCGTTCGACGCGGGACTCTGGTCTGCCTTGGTTCCCTGGATTGCGGCCGCCGGCGTCGTGGTCGTGGCGGTCAAGACAAAATCGATGCTGTGGTGCTGCGTCTCGGGCATCGTACTCTATGTCGTCTTGAGCCTTATATAGGGGTGGCGTCGCGGGCGCCGAATCTCGTTCCATCCCAACTTGTCGAATTTTTCACCGAGCTGGTCTATTTCTTCTGGTACCATGGTCAAACTTTACTGTAGCAAAGCATGACGTGGGCTTTTGTTCCGCGTCAGCGGAAATGGGGGTTTCATGGCACAGGAAGCAACCGCCAACGAGCAAAAGAAATTCAGGGTCCCGCGCATCCCGGGCGACATCATGATCTATCCGATGATCGTCGGTCTTTTACTCAACACCTTCTGCCCGCAGGTTTTTGAGATCGGCGGCTTCTTTACGGCTGCCTGCCGCGGTGGCTCCAATACCATCGTTGCCGCGATCCTGCTGTTTGTGGGCGCCGGCATCAGCTTTAAGTCCACGCCGGGCGCCATCAAGACCGGCATCGTCGTGCTGATTCCCAAGCTGGTCGTCGCAGCGGTTCTCGGCCTGGGCGTGGCATATTTCTTTAACGATAACTTCCTGGGTCTGAGCTCCGTGTCTATCATCGGCGGCATTACGTTTTGCAACATGGCACTCTATACGGGCATCATGGGCGAGTTCGGCAATGAGTCCGAGCAGGGCGCCGTCGGTATCCTGTTCTTTACGGCCGGCCCTGCCGTCACCATGATCATCCTCGGTGTTTCCGGCCTTGCCAACATCCCTGTCGGTACCATCATCGGCTCCATTTTGCCGCTCGTTATCGGCATGGTTCTGGGCAACCTGTTCCCGTTTATCAAGAACCTGCTGGTTCCCGGTGCCAATCCCGCGATTGCCGTCATCGGATTTCAGCTCGGTGCGTCCATGAGCCTGTCGAGCTTTATCACCGGCGGTATTTCCGGCATCTTGCTGGGCCTTGTCACGCTGTTTGTCGTCGGTCCCATCACCTTTGCGTTCGAGCGCCTGTGCGGCGGTAACGGCAAGGCTGCCGTGGCTTGTTCCACCATCGCCGGCACGGCTATGACCACGCCGGTTGCCCTCGCCGAGGTCGCGCCGCGCTACGCCGAGCTTGCGCCCACCGCGTACGCCCAGATCGCCACTGCCGTTATCATCACGGCAATCATGGCTCCGATTCTGACCGGCTGGGTCGACAAGAAGTTCTGCCAGGGCAAGGAGGACCTGTCGCCTGCCGGTGTCGAGGCCATCGAGGAGGCTGTCGCAACCGATATCGACGGTGAGTAACGGCCGTTACCGATAATTGATTCCGGCGTGCAACTCGCGCCGTTTGAGCGCCCGAACGAGAGCTGTCCTGCAGTGACGTTCGGGTGCTCTGCTATTATTCCCCTTACCCCTGCGGGCAGGGGTGTTTGTTGCCCAGATTCGAATTGGTCGATTCAGACCACTTGGATATTGAAAGGATGGCGGCTAGTGGTTAAGGCACTCAAGATTGAGATATTCGTGCTATGCATGATTGTTCTTATCGGGCTTGCCGTGCGAAGTCGTCGCTCCTTGTTCTCGAGCACCCAGCAGCTATTGTTTAGCATGCTTGGCTACACCTCTGCCGCGTACATATTATTCGATATGATTTGGACGCTTTCGGACGGTGTGGACGGCACGTTGGGCATTGCTGCCAACTGGATTTCCAACGCGGTTTCGTTTTCGCTCTTTGCCGTCGCGTGTCTCATTTGGTTTATCTATTCCGAGACGGTGCAGGGTTCTCGCCTTTTGACCTCGCGCTATAGGGTGGTGCTTGTAGCGTTGCCTACGGCTCTGGTGGTCGTGCTGGCGTTTACCAGTTACTGGACGCACGCCCTGTTCTATATCGATTCGCAGGGTGTGTATCGTCGCGGCTTTGCCTATATGATCCAGCCCATTGTCAGCTACTGTTACGTTATACATACGTCCCTGCATGCGTTTGTGCAATCTCGCAGGGTCGAGAGTCTGCAGACGAAGGCCATCTATCGAACCTTGGCATTTTTCGCCATTCCGGCCCTGGTGGGTGGTACCTTTCAGGTCGTATGCTCGATGCCCGGCCTTTGTGTCGGCATAATGATTAGCATGTTGCTGCTCTACATCATCTACCAGGAGCAGCTCATCTCGACCGACCCGTTGACTGGCCTCAACAATCGCAACCGTTTTGAGACCTATATGTTGTCGCTCTTCTCAAATGTGGACCAGGCCGAAGACGTGTATCTGCTTATGATGGACGCCGACGGCTTTAAGCAGATTAACGACCGGTATGGACATGTGGAGGGCGACCATGCCCTCCAGGTCATATCCGCTGCGCTCAAAGAGGTCTGCTCGGCGTCTGGTGGCTTTATCGCACGTTATGGCGGTGATGAGTTCGTGGTGCTTCAAAAGGCGACGGCGGAGCAGGACATCATGCGTCTGTGCGCGGCAATCAGCGACGAGCTCGCGCGCGCCGAGGTCCCGTATCTGTTGCGGATGTCCATCGGCTACGTACGGGTTGGTGATGGCGTCGATACCTGGCAAGACTTGCTTCGCGCTGCCGACGCGGAGCTCTACCGCGTAAAGCGCGAGAAGAAGAAAGCCGGCGTCCAGATACGCTAGAAAAAAGGGGCGCACGACCGTTGTGATGGTCGTGCACCCCTTTTGCGTTTGTGGGGGCCTCTGGCCATAATGCCCAGGCGCGTTGCGGCAAGACGGGCGTCTGCCGCCGCGACTCGGTACGAAATCTACGAGAATCAGTGCACCCCATTAAGCTAAAGTGTGCGAACACCCTCCCTAAAAAGGTGAGCTCGCTAGGCTTTTTTGGGTTTGTTGACGATGATTATGCCGCCGCAGACCAACAGCAGGGCAACAAGTACGGTAACGGGGCTCGTGCCAGCGCCCTCGCCGAGCAGCAGCGCGCTCAGCAGTACGCCAAAGACCGGGTTCATAAAGCCAAAGACCGACACGCGGCTGACGGGGTTGACGGCGAGCAGGCGGGACCACAACGAGTACGCGACGGCGGAAATGAGTGCCATATAAATGATGAGCGCGATGGCGGGGGCGATTTCGGTGGTGGACAACGTGCCGCCCATCAAAAACCCGATGGCGGTAAGGACCACGCCACCGACTAAAAACTGCCAGCCGGCGAGCAAGACGCCGTCATGCTCGCGCGAGAAGATGCCAATGAGGCAGGTCGACAGGGCGCCCGCAACAGTGGAAGCCAAGATAAATCCCTCGCCGTCGAGCGTAAAGCCAAAGGTGCCATCCGCGCCCGAAAGGTTGACGAGCGCGACGCCTGCAAAGCCCAGCACACAGCCAAGCACCTTGGGCGTATTGAGCCTCTCGGTGTGAAATGCCAGGGCGGCAAAGAGGATTGCGAGAAAGTTGGCGCTGGCCTCGATGATGGAACTCGACATTGCGCTGGCGCGCGAGAGTCCAAGGTAGAAAAAGAAGTACTGCCCGATAGTCTGGAAGAGTGACAAGACAAAGATGGGCTTGATGTCGCGTACCTGCGGAATGAGGGGGCGGCGTTGGGCCGCACTCATCCCAACGATAACCAGGGCGCCGGCAAGCGTGAAGCGCAAGCCCGCAAAGAGCAGCTGTGAGGCGCTATCGTGAGCGGGGATGCCAAAGAGCCCGTAACCGATCTTGATGCAGGGGAAAGCCGACCCCCAGAGCGCACAGCAGACGAGACAGCCCAGGATGAGTCCGGGTAGGGTGGCGAGATACGGCTTGCGGCTTTCCATGATGTCCTTCCTGTATGCGCGAAGCAAAAAAGAACCCGCCACCGGGTGTGCCGGTGGCGGGTGTTGTTACCCGAGGGGATTGTACCCGATGGGACGCATTAAGCGAAGTAGGCCACGCCGCTCTCAAAGATCGGCATGAACTTATCGCCGGGGACATGTTCGGGCACGTTGCGGTACAGGTTGTCGCCGCGACGCTCGGCATGGCCCATCTTGCCCAGGACGCGGCCGTCGGGGCTCGTGATGCCCTCGATGGCGAGTGCGGAGCCATTGGGGTTGACGGAAAGGTCCATGCTGGGCTTGCCGTCCTCGCCCACGTACTGCGTGGCGACCTGGCCGTTGGCGATGAGCTGGGCGAGCACTTCATCGTTGGCGACAAAGCGGCCCTCGCCGTGGCTGATGGCGACGGTGTAGGGGTCGTCCAGGCTGCACTGCGACAGCCATGGAGACAGGTTGGACGAGATACGGGTGCGCACCAGACGGCTCTGGTGGCGACCGATGGTGTTGAAC
>URMR01000020.1 GCA_900548935.1 uncultured Collinsella sp. | reverse complement strand
ACCAGGTCATCAGCGGCTTTCCGGCAACGTTTACCAGCTGCTTGCCACCGGGGTTTCCAAAGCGAGCACCACAGCCGCCGGCCACGACCACCGCACATACCGAACTCATCTTCTAGCCCTCCCGCTTGCCATGCATACGTGCGAGCGAATCGGCAAGAATCGCCGGGTTGTTGACACCAAAGTCGCCCAAGCGCTCCGGATCCTCGCTGATGTCGTCCATGAGTTCCTGCAGCGAGCCGTACTCGTCGACGATCTTCTCGGCCACGCCGTCGCGCACGACGGACACGCGCGAAAGCGTGCGCAGACCCAGCGGCGTCATGACAGAGTCCTCGTCCAGGTCGTCGTAGCCCAAAACCGCCGCCACGTGCTGCGGGTCGGACAGGTCCTTAGGCGTCATGCGAGCGAGCTCTGCGCGAATCTTCTCGGCATTGGCCTCGGAGGAATCGCTCGCGTAGTCGCGAATCATCAGGTCGTACTCGGTATCCATGCTGGAGCCGGCGAGCTGCTCGAGCTGCATCTGCACGAGCTTGCCCTGGTTGCCCAGCTTGACGATGCAATCCTTAAGCTCAGTCTTTGCCTGTTGCATGATCTCGAAGCTCGAGAAAATACCGGTAATGTCGGCGAGTGTAACGTAGTCGTCGAGCTCGAGGGCCGTCAGGCGCAGCAGGGAGCGATCGAGCGACTGACGGGTGGTCTGGAGCGTGGCGACGAGCTGGTTGACCGAGCTCATGATGGTGGTGACGGGCTGAATCTCGTAGCTCTTGCCGTGAACGTACACGTTAACGACGGCACGACGGGCCGAGACCGAGATCACGATGGCATCGGTGAGCACCGACATGCGAGCGGCGGTGCGGTGACGCATGCCCGTCTCGCTCGTGGCAAGCGAGGGATCGGGATTGAGGTGGAAGTTGGCGCGCAGGATCTGGGTGAGGTCGCCATCGATAACGATGGCGCCGTCCATCTTGGAAAGCTCGAACAGGCGGTTCGAGGTAAACGAAATGTTGAGCGGGAAGCCGTCGTTGCCGGCAGCGAGTACGTTTTCGGTGTCGCCGACGCAGATAAGGGCGCCCAGGTGACCGGCGATGATCATGTCGAGGGCGGTGCGGATCGGCTGACCAGGTGCCGTCAGGCGGATGGCCTGTTCCATACGCTTTTGCAGCTCGTTCTTATCCAAGGCATCGCTCCCATCGTATACGCTCCATAAACGCTAAATAGTTTCTCACGGTTTGTCCCTGCGGCGCTTGCGAAATCCGATGCTTACAGAATGAGCGAACACAGCTGAGAGCCCCAATCCAAATGAGCTGCTTATGTGGTAGCATCGGGATTCGCATAAATGAGGGAGTAGTCGCGTGATCGGGTTCGCCTCCGGTGGCGCGGCAAGTCAACACACTGGCCGATGCGGCCTGGCTTGCCTTAATGAACGAGACTCGTGGCTGTGCGCGCAACGCGTACGCCACGGGTCTTTTTTGTTACTCTCCCAAGAGGTACACGCGGGCCCGCCCGCAGAGAGGGAGCCAGACTATGGGACTCGCAGAGCTCGTGTTGCTCGCCGTTGGCCTTTCGATGGACGCCTTTGCCGTTTCCATCTGCAAAGGCCTTGGCATGAAGAAAATCAACCTTAAAGTCGCCGTGGTGCTCGGCCTGTTCTTTGGCGGTTTTCAGGCCGGCATGCCCATAATCGGATGGGCGCTCGGCAGTCAATTCATGGGCATCATCGGACCCATCGACCATTGGATTGCCTTTATCCTTTTGGCCTTCATCGGCGGCAAAATGCTGTGGGAGGCCTTTACCGAAGACGAGGATGAGGACGAAGGCGACGTCAAGGATGCCGAAAAGATCGACCTGGGCGAGTACCTAATCCTTGCCATCGCCACCTCGATTGACGCCCTGGCCGTGGGCATCTCGTTCGCCGCGCTTTCCGTCGACATCGTTCCCGCCGTGTCGCTCATAGGCATCACGACCTTCATCTTCTCCGTTGCCGGCGTGGCGATTGGCCGCATCTTTGGCGCGCGCTACGAAAAGCCCGCCACCATCGTGGGCGGCGTTGTGCTCATCCTCATCGGCCTCAAGATTTTGCTGGAGCACCTAGGGATTTTAGTGCTGTAAAACACCCTTCAAAACTAAACGTCCGGATGAGGCCTCATGCAGAGTTTTGCATGAGGCCTTTTCATGCAGACTTTTGCATGTCATACTATGATGCAAAAGTCTGCACGTTAGGAGATCGCCGTGAATACCCTTCCCATCACCACACCGCGCCAAGCTGGCATCTACGTGCGCCAGGCACGCGAGGCGCAGGGAATCACCCGTGCGGCGCTCGCTAAAAAAGCCGGTGTTTCGGAGCGCCTGCTCGCATCGCTCGAGCTGGGAGATGCCACGGGCATTCGGCTCGACAAGCTGCTGGCGGTTTTCGGTGCTCTTGGACTGGCACTCGCCGCTCAAGGGGATATCGACGAATCGAAAAACGAGCAACCAGTCGACGCCCCGCATGCTGATTTGCAACCTCGTAGCGCCCCCAGGCGCCATCACGCTCAACGTTTTCACCATCGCAACCGTCGCAGCGCAGCCATTCCGGTTCTCGCAGATGTCCCCTTTACGTCCGAGCTCTACGACAAGGCCTTCGCCGATTTCGCCATGTCCAATCTCGGAGTCTCGATTGCCGCAAACCCATCTGCCCAAACCAGACCCAAAGGGAGGTAGCAAGTGGCCAGCAAAACGCTTCGGACCATTATTTGCGGCGTACCTGCGGGAACGCTCACACAAGATGAGAACGGTCTTGTCAACTTTGTCTACGATCGAGACTATGACGGGCCAGCCCTATCGACAAACATACCCGTATCAAATCGCATATACGGCCAACAGGTCATGAATCCGTACTTGTTTGGTCTTCTGCCCGACAGCGAGGACCAGCGAAAAGCGATCGCCGTCGAATTCGACACCAGGCCCAACAATCCCGTTGCTCTGCTCAGCCATATCGGACTCGACTGTCCGGGCGGAGTACAGTTTTGTGCCGAAGAAGACGTCGACGCCGTCCTGCATCGCGACGGCGAATACCGCCCTATAGACGACCACGATATTGCTCTCCGTCTCAAGTCGATTAGAGATGACCACGAGGCATCGTGGATGGGTCTAGATGAAAGTTGGTCACTTGGGGGCAATCAGGGCAAGTTCGCTCTCGCCCTCATAGACGGTCGCTGGTGCGAATGCGTGGGTTCCTCGCCCACGACGCATATTTTCAAAAATGGCGTTATCGGATTTAAACTTGAGGCTCTTAATGAGTTTGTCTGCATGAAAAGCGCCCAGCGCGCCGGTATCGCAACGGCAAACGTCGAATATCGTATGTTTGAGGACGAACCTGCCCTCATTGTTGAGCGCTATGACCGCGTGAAAGTCAAAGACGGAACAATCAGGCGCCTACATCAAGAAGACCTCTGTCAGGCACTTGGGGTGATGCCCGCCCAAAAGTACACGGCAGACGGCGGCCCGACCACACGCGACATTCAAGAGCTCCTCGTAAATACGAGCCACCATCAACTTAACCTGTATCTGTTTACGCAGATACTGTTCTTCAACGCCATTATCGGCGCACCGGATGCGCACGCGAAAAACTATTCCCTGCTCCTTGGAAACGACGGCGCAGCCATGATGGCTCGTATGTACGATGTCGCGTCGGGTTTGGCATATGAGCGCATGCGCCGCCGAGCGCGCCTCGCCATGAGCGTTTGCGGCGAAAATCGTGTGGGGCGCATCGGTCCAGGTGCTATCCGCCGATACCACGGTATGGGAGACCCCGCGCTGGAGGCGACGCTCACCGATGCCGGGCTATCCGAGAAGTTTTGCTTTGCGACCATGATGGACCTCGCCTACGAGGTACCCATTTGCATGGAAGAGGTCATGAACGAATACGCCGACCTGCCCGGCATGGCGGACCTGCGCGAGCATATGCTCGGCCCCGTCTGCGAAAACTGCCAGCGCACCCTCGACCTCATCAAGGCGGATATGGGCTAGGTGTCCGTAATCTCCCATTTCCCAAAAGAAGAGAGGGGGCACCCGTCGCAAAAGCTCGGGTGCCCCCTCACGCAATGTCATTTGCAATCCACCAGCACGTGGCTCGGACTGCTGCTAGCGCAACCTTTACGCAGCGAGGCGCTTGAGGACGTCGATGAGCAGCTCGTAGAAGCGCTCGGCAGAAGCGAGCTCCATGCTCTCGTCCGGGGTGTGGACATCGGAGAGCGTCGGGCCCACGGCGATGGCATCCAGGCCGTGCAGGGCCTCGGCAAACAGGCCGCACTCAAGGCCGGCGTGAATGGACTCGATGCGCAGCTCGGAGCCAAAGAGCTCGCGATAGCTCTCGACAAAGATGTCGCGGACCGGCGAATGCTCGGCATAGCTCCAGCCGGGATACTCAAACTCAAACTTGGCGTCGAAGCCCAGGACATCGGCCAGCGTCTGCAGGCGGTCCTTGAACTCGTTCTGCAGCGAGGTGATCGAGGAGCGCGGGGACAGCATGATCTTGACCTGGTCGTCAGAGGTGGCAACCACACCGATGTTGGAGGAAACCTCGACGGAGCCGTCGGTGGCGACGTTGCGGCGGATCACACCATTGGGGGCAAGACGCAGAGCGCGGATGAGGGCAAGCGCGGACTTCTGGTCCATGGCCTCGACCTCGGCGTCGTCGGCAATCTCAACGGTGCAGGTAAAGCCGGGGTCGAAGACCTCGAGCTCGGCAGTGACGTCGGCGATGATGCCCTTTGCGATCTGGGCCGCGGCCTCGGCGGCAGCGTGGTCGGCGTAGACCAGAACAGCCTTGCACTCACGGTTGATGGCGTTGTCCTTGGTGCCGCCGTTAAAGCTAACGATGGCGGGCTCGCCGGCAACCATCAGGCGGTCGATGATGCGGGCCATGATGAGGTTGCCGTTGCCGCGCTCCAGGTTGATATCGCTGCCGGAGTGGCCGCCCAGCAGGCCGGAGATGTCGAGCGTGAGGGTGCTACCGGTCTTGTACTCGCGCGCGATCGGGCAGGTGTAGGTAACGACGACACCGCCGGCGCAGCTGACGGTAGCAACGCCCTCTTCCTCGGAGTCAAGGTTAATCATGGTGCGGGCGCTAATCTGGGACTTGTCGAGCGTCTCGGCGCCGACCAGGCCAGTCTCCTCGTCAGTGGTGAATACGCACTCGAGGGCGGGGTGAACGATCGAATCGTCATCGAGAACAGTGAGCATCAGAGCGACGGCAATACCGTTGTCGGCGCCCAGAGTGGTACCGTTAGCGGTGAGGACGCCGTCCTTGACGACCAGGTCGATACCATCGGTCGTAAAGTCGTGCTCAACGGAGCCCAACTTGTCGCACACCATATCGATGTGGCCCTGCAGCATCACGGTCGGGGCATTCTCGGCACCGGCAGATGCGGGCTTGCGAATGATAACGTTGTAGACCTCGTCCTGATACACATCGAGGCCGCGCTCCTTGGCAAACGCAACCAGGAAATCGCTGATGCCCTTCTCGTTGCCAGACCCACGGGGGATCGCGCTGACCTCCTCAAAGAAATGGAACAGCTGGGCGGGCTCGTAGCCGGTAATCTTGTAGTCCATGGTGCCTCCTTGGCGCAACTGGTTAGACAGTAAGACATGCGACTTGTATATTCCCAGACTTTGCGTGCATAAACCAGTCGAAAACGCCGAGCGCCCTCGCATCATCGGCTAACGGCGAGGAAACGCCACTTTATCAAGATAAAGCATGTTAGACGGGCCGTGCCGAAGGGACGTTGGACCCTTCAACCAACTTCAACGCCTGTTGAACATTAATGCATACACCATTGGTATGTTTGATGAGATTTTTGTCCTCCGTCACGACGTAATCGGCATCAATGCGATTGGCGACGCCCAGCATCAGGTCGTCCTCAAAGTCGTTGTGATGATACTTGAACACAAAGGAGTCGAAGACCTCGTCTGCACCGACCGAGGCAATAATCGACTTTTGCCGAATCAGGCGAACACACGCCCACGCTGTCTCGTCGGCACCGGCGATGACTTCGGGAGTGAGAGCCCCCTCACGGCGGGCGTCGGCCTTCATCGTCCTTCCCAGAATGTAATAGACGTCTTTGACAGACAGGGAGGACGAGAAGAGGACGATATCCTCCGCTTCCGCCGCGCGAGAAAGGAGCTCGACTATCGGCCTGGTCGCATTCGTACGAGCGAGAAAGTAATCTAGCCAGACGTTCGTGTCGATCAACAGCTTGAGCACACGTTTCGTTCCGACGCCGCTCATAATTCGATCCAATCGCTGAATCTCTCGATCATCATTTGATCGTATAACTCGTCGTAATCAAAGGCTTCATCGGGGCTCGGCCTCTGAATCGAGAACCGCTCATAAAAATTCGAAATTAACGCAGCCCCTTCCGAGACGCGGGACGAACTCGCCTTCGATCGTATGTCGTCAGGCAGGACTTCGTCATCATTCTTTTTTGCGACGGGCATATGACCGTTCTCGGTCAAGTACTGCCACAGCTCCCTCACAGCTTGTGACGGCGTCATGCCAATATGAGTCAGTACGGCGTCTCCTGCCTCTTTGAGCTGGCGATCTATACGCACGTTCATCTGAACTGGCCGCGTGTCGAGTATTGATGTAGGCATATCAACTCCTTTGCTATACTGAATCTCAATTTCAGTATAGCACGGCAGATTGAAGCACATTTCAATAGAAACGGGGGCGCCTCCTTATCGGAAACGCCCCCGTTATACAAGGTATGTTTAATCCCTACAGCGCGCCGGAACCGGCTTGCATCATGCCGCCGGGGCCCGAGGTCACGCCGCCGCTCACGGGCGCGGCGTTGCCGGTGTGCGGTGCCGCCGGAGCGGTATCGCCACCGAGCGTGCCCGCCGGACGCGGTGCCGGGATCTCGCCCGTGCCGTGGCCAAAGACAAACTTGCCATCGGCCACGTCGCACAGGACGGTATCGCCCTCGCCCCACTCGCCGGCCAGCAGCTCCTCGGACAGCGGGTCCTCGATGAGCTTTTGGATGGCGCGGCGCAGCGGACGTGCGCCGTTGGTGAGGTCGGTACCCTCGGCCACGATCTTGTCGTAGGCCGCATCGGTGAGCTTGATGTTCATGCCGTTGGCTATCAGGCGCTGGCGCAGGTCGTCCACCAGCAGGTGAGCGATCTTGGTCAGGTTCTCGCCCGAAAGCTTCTGGAACACCACGATGTCATCGATACGGTTGAGCAGCTCGGGGCGGAACAGGCGTTTGAGCTCGCCCATCGCACGGCCGCGGATCTCACTCGACGTAAGACCCTGCTCACCGGTGGTGCCAAAGCCCACGCTCGCATCCTGCGCGATCTCGCGGGCGCCCACGTTGGACGTCATGATGATCACGGTATTACGGAAATCGACCGTCTTGCCCTGGCTATCGGTTAGACGGCCCTCCTCCAGCACCTGCAGCAGGATATTGAAGATGTCGGGGTGCGCCTTCTCGATCTCGTCGAACAGCACGACCGAGTACGGGTGACGACGAACGGCCTTGGTGAGCTGCCCGCCCTCGTCGTGGCCCACGTAACCCGGAGGGCTACCGATAAGCTTGGAGACCTCGAACTCGCTGCCAAACTCCGACATGTCGAAGCTGATGAGCGCGTCCTTGCTGCCAAAGAGATACTCGGCGAGCGTCTTGGCGAGCTCGGTCTTGCCCGTGCCGGTGGGACCCAGGAAGATAAAGCTGCCGCCGGGACGACGCGGATCCTTGAGCGGCGAGCGACTGCGGCGCACGGCCTTGGCAACGGCCTCGACGGCCTCGTCCTGGCCGATAATGCGGGTCTTGAGCACGCTTTCGGCCTGCAGCAGGCGACGGCTCTCGCTCTCGGTGAGCGAGGACACCGGCACGCCCGAGGTCACGGACACGATGTCGGCAATCTGGGAGACATCGATGGTGAGCGGGCTGGCGTCGAGCTCGGCCGTCCAGGCAGCCTTGGCCTCGGCGAGCTCAATCTCGGCGGCCTTCTGCTGCTCGGTGATCTCGGCGGCCTTGTTCATGTCGTCGCTCTCGGTGGCCTCCTGTGCGGCAGCCTTGAGCTCCTCGACGCGATGCTCGGCCTCGCGCACCGGCTCGGGCGCGCGGTTGGCGGCGATGCGGGCGCGGGCGCCGGCCTCGTCGATGAGGTCGATGGCCTTATCGGGCAGGAAGCGATCCTGGATGTAGCGGTTGGAGAGGTTCGCGGCGGCCTCGATGGCACCCTGCGTGTAGCGCACGTGGTGGTGCTCCTCGTAGCGCGGCTTGAGCGCGGTCAGGATCTTGACCGTGTCCTCGACGCTCGGCTCCTCGACATCGATGGTCTGGAAGCGACGCTCAAAGGCCGGGTCCTTGGTGAGGTACTTGCGGAACTCCTCTGCCGTCGTGGCACCGATGATCTGGAAAGCGCCGCGCGCGAGCACGGGCTTGAGCATGGAGCTTGCGTCGATGGAACCCTCGGCAGAACCGGCACCGATGATGGCGTGCATCTCGTCGATAAACAAGATGACGTCGTCGGCTTCGGTTGCCTCCTGGATCACGTTCTTGAGGCGCTCCTCAAACTCACCGCGATACTTGGCACCCGCAACAAGACCCGGCAGATCGAGCGTCCAGATATTCTGGTTCATAAGATTCTCGGGCACATTGCCGGCAGCGATCTGCTGCGCCAGGCCCTCGACGATGGCCGTCTTACCCACGCCGGGGTCACCCAGGATAAGCGGGTTGTTCTTGGTGCGGCGCGAAAGGATCTCCATCATGCGCTGGACTTCCTTTTCGCGGCCAATCACGGGATCGAGCTCGCCGTCGCGCGCCTTTTGCGTGAGGTTGGTGGCGAACTGCTTGAGCGTATCGGTGCCACTCCCCTTTTGCTGCGAGGCGTCCGAGCCGCTAAAGAACGGCAGGCCCGCGCCGGGGCGACCGGCGCCAGCTCCGGCGAGCGGACGCTTCTTGTCCTGATCCTTGGCAGTGAGCTTTTCGATGGCCTTTTTGATAGAAGCAGACGACACACCCAGGCGCATGAGAATATCCATGGCCATGCCGTTGCCCTCTTCGACGATACCGATGAGCAGGTGCTCGGTCGACACATAGGTCTGGTTGTTCTCGCGCGCCACGCGGAAGGAGCGCTCCATCACGCTGATGACGAGCGGCGTAAAGGCGAGTTTAGCGGCCTCGGTCTCCTCGCTGGGCTCGGGAACCGTGGTCTGGACCTCTTTGAGAGTATCCATGATGTCATCGTAGGAGATGTCGAGCGAACGCAGTGCCTCGGCGGCAATGCCCTCGTCCTCCTTGGCAAGCGCGAGCAGCAGGTGCTCGGTGCCCACCTTATTTGAATGAAGATCAAGCGCCTCTTGCTTGGCCATGGACATGACCTTACGCGCGCGATCGGTAAATCTATCTAACATGCTCGTTTCCTTACATGAGTTCATCGAAATCAAAACGCCCGCCCGTCGGCGGCGCTTTTGTCTCTTTACCCACAGGTTGTCTATGTTAACAGCTGGAGGAATATCTATAAACCCGGCTCACATGAATGCAGGTTATGACCGCATCGCGGGACTCACCGCGCGATGCGCGACAGGCGCCCCGCAAGAGAAACCCCAGGCGTCTTTCACCACGTCGGGACTCGTCGCACGCGATGCGCGATAGGCATCGGCCTCCTTGGAGACGCGTTCGAGCAGCTCGGATGTATCGACGCCCTCGACTTGCGCGACCGTTTCCACCGTCTGCATGGCGACCGCCCTCAGGTACGCGCACGCGCTGTCCCCCAGCTGCTCGAGGTCTATCTCCTCGCCGCCCTCCCGGGCAAAGCCGACCGCCATCACAAAGCCCATGATGCCCGAGACCAGAAAGCCCACCGCAAAGCTCGAATCTGCCTTGAGCTCTTCTCCGTCGGGGTGGACGATCTCTCTCACGCGGTCGATGATGATCGTATGGATGCCCTGCACGACCTGCTCGGCGGCACCCGCCCTCATGGTGATGACGATGCGCCGCAGCAGGCAGCGGACGTCGCGCCGGTTGAACGCCGAAAGGTCGCCCTCGCTCGAAAAATGCCAGAGGGCATCGGTGATGAGCTCGTTATCCTGCAGCAGCTGGGCTATGGCGATGGCGACGAGTTCATCGAAATCGTGAAAATAGTAGTAAAACGTTCCGCGATTGCACTGGGCGGCGCGGGTCACCTCGCCAACCGACAGCTCGAAGATGCTGTTGTTCTCGATGAGCTCCCAAAACGCCTCGATGATACGGGTGCGTGCATCGGGCGCATCGGCGTCCTTACGCGGTCTCGCCATGCGCCTCACCGCACCCCTGCGCCTTGGCGTTCATGATGAGCATCTGAAGACGGTTCTCCACGTTGGCGAAGCTCACGTCGGGATCGTAGTCGAGCGGCAGGAACTGCGCCGTGGGATACTGCTCCTTGAGCGCATGGATGAGCCCGCGCCCCACGACATGGTTGGGCAGACACCCGAACGGCTGCAGGATCACGAAGTTGCGGCAGCCGCGCTTGGCGTGCTCGAGGATCTCCGCCGGAATCAGCACGCCCTCGCCCGCATCGAACGTATGGTGCAGGATCTTATCGCTCGCGCGCACGAGCTCGGGCATGCGCGTCGGCGGCTCGTAGAGCGGGCTCGCCGCGCCCAGGCGGTCGCAACGGTCGTGCGCGAGCTCGAACAGGTTGTCCGCCGTGGCGTACCAGGCCTTTTCGGGCAGCGACAGGTCGACGTGGAACTCGCGCGACTGCGCATGCTTGTAGAAATAGGTCTTGCGGATCACGTCGGTCATGCGCGCCTCGATGACCTCGAGCCCGTTGTCCTCGAGGTAGCGCTCGATCTCGTGGTTGGCGCCGAGATGGAAATTGAGCAGGTACTCGCCCACGATGAGAACGGTCGGATGCGGGTTCGAGCGGTCGTACGGAACGGCGTCCATGATCGCAAGCGCGCGTTTGAAGCCCGTCGCCTGGCCTCTCAGCCCGGAGCGCTCCATGCCCTCGATAACCTCATCGAGCGCGCGGTCGAACGCAGCGTCCGCCGCGCCCTTCTCGAGCTCGTAGGGACGGATGCGCCTAAGCATGGCCTCGAGGGCATCGATCATGGGAAGACCGTAGGCGATCTGGATGCTCGGGCCAAGGCCGAGCTTGAAGCCCGGATGCGCATTGTGGGCATCGACGTCGTCGTTGGTGAGCACCGGGACATAGTCGTATCCCGCGTCGTCGAGCGCGCGGCGCAGCAGGGGCATGTAGTGCGTCAGGCGGCAGTCGCCGATATACTTGCCAGTCACCACGGCGACGTCGTGCGGGTCGTACTTACCGCTCTCGAGTGCCGCGAGCGCCTCGCCGATCACGATTTGCGCGGGGAAGCAGATGTCGTTGTGCACATAGCGTTTGCCCAGGCGGATGGCATCCTCGCGCCCGATATCAAGGGCCTCGGCGCGCACGCCCTGATTGCGCATCGCCGCGGTCATGAGCCTGCAGAACGCATGGGAGGTGTTGGGGACCAGCGCGATCTTGTCGTGCCGGTCGCGCTTGGTGTACTTGACCTTATACGGGTCGTCGAGCGGATGGACCGCGTGCACCCGGGCGCCCTCGGCACGCTCCTCCGCGCGACGACGGTTGACCGACTCGATAAACGAACGCACGCGAATGCCCATGGGACCGGCGACGTCGCTCTCATCGAGCTTGATCATCATCGGAACCTTGGAGCCCATCTCGCCCATCATGCGCGCGATCTCGTCGGTGAGATACGCATCGTGGCCGCAGCCGAAGCTGCCCATCTGCACGAGCTCGAGCTCGGGCGTCGATGCGACGATGACCGCGCACGACAGCATGCGCGCATGGTAGTTGTTCACGATGTCGATGCGGCTGTTGGAAAGATCGACGTTGCAGACCCCCGGCACCGCATCGGGCGTCAGCACGGGGATGCCGCGCTCAGAGAAGAGCTTGGGCAGCCCGTGGTTGACCAGCGGGTCGTTGTGGTACGGGCGCGAAGCGATCACCACCGCGTAGCCGCCGTCCTCGCGCACGTTCTCGAGCACCTGCCTGCCGCGCAGCTGCAGCTGGTTCTCAAACGTCTGCTGCGCGCGGTCCGCCTGCTCGGTCGCCTTGGCAACCAGGTCGGCATCGATATCGAAGGTCTCCTTGCACCACGCCTTGAGCTGGCGGTTTCGGTCGCCCTCGTCGTACCAGTGGAACAGCGGCGTATCGAACGGAACGCCGAAACGCTCCTCCGGGTTATCGGAATTGCGCATCACGTAGGGGTATCCCTTTACGACGGCGCACATCCACTCGCTGGTAGAGGCGGTGTTTTCGGTGGGCACCGTCGTGATGATGGGCATGAAGATGCGGTCGACGCCGGCGTCGACGAGATTGCGGATGTGCCCGTGGACGAGCTTGGCCGGGAAGCACACGGTGTCGGATGTGACGTGCGCCAGACCGCGCTCGTACATCGCCTTGGTGCTGCGTCCCGAGACGCGCACCTTAAAGCCGAGCGTGCTGAAGAACGTCGACCAGAACGGCATGGTGTCCCAGAACTCGAGCACACGGGGAATGCCGATCGTGACATCGCGCCCCCCGCAGACGGGAACCGTGGGGCACGACTCGAACAGCAGCTTCTCGCGGTCGACAAAGAGATTGGGGGCAGCCGCGGTCCGGTCGCGCCCCGTGCCGGGTGCCTGTGCCTCGCAAGCACCCTGCGGACGCAGCTCCTCCGCCGCGGGAACCTCGCGCACGAGCTCATCCCATGAGATGGCGCCGCCGCGCGGGCAGCGATTGCCCGTGACGTAAAGCGAGCCGTCGCCAAATGCCACGACCGCGCGCTGGCAGCGGTTGTTGCACCGACGGCAGGTAACGCCGCCGAACTCGCGATGCTCGAAGCGCTCCACGGCATCGAGCCCGATAAACGACGTGCCGGCGTCGCCCTTGCGGCATTCCTCGCGCGCGAGCAGGGCGATACCGATAGCGCCCATCAGCCCCGGGTGGGGCGCACGCGTGACGGGTTTGCCCAAATACTGCTCGAATGCGCGCAGCACCGCGTCGTTTCGGAACGTGCCGCCCTGGACGACGACTTTGTCGCCCAGACGGTTGAGATTTGAAACGCGAATGACCTTGGTGAACACGTTCTCGATAATCGAACGGCAGAGACCGGCCATGATGTCGCCCGGACCCTTACCGCGCCGCTGCTCGGAAACGACGCTGCTGTTCATGAACACCGTGCAGCGGCTGCCGAGAACGGCGGGGGCTTTGGACGAAAATGCCTCGGTCGCGATATCCTCAACGGCTATTCCGAGGTTTTTGGCAAAACCCTCGAGGAACGAGCCGCAGCCCGCAGAGCACGCCTCGTTGACGACGATATCGGTCAGCACGCCGTGGTTGAGCCAGATGGCCTTCATATCCTGTCCGCCGATGTCGAGCACGAAGGTCGCATCTGGAACGCATGCGCACGCGGCGCGGGCGTGCGCGACCGTCTCGACCGTATGGTAGTCGGCGTGGAACGCGCGCGCGAAAAGCTCCTCGCCGTATCCCGTGGTGCCCACGGCATCGATCGCAAGCGTGACTCCCGCTGTCTCCCAGCGGTTCTTCAAGCTGACAAGACCCTGTTGGGCGACGTCGAGCGGTCTGCCGTTATTAGACGCGTAGAACGAATCGACAAGCTCACCCGCCTCATCGACCAGGGCGAACTTGGTCGTCGTGCTCCCCGAATCGATACCGAGCGCCACACGCACCGTCTCTCCGGGCGCATACGCATCCGGACCCTTTGCCGGCGTCTCTTTGCCATGGCGTGCCGTAAAATCCGCCTGCTCGGCAGGTGTGGCAAAAAAGGGCTGGGCAAGACGTCCCTCCCCGCTTGCGGGCGCGACCGTCTCGAGCTTATCCAGCCGGACAAAAGCGTCGGGAAGGTCGATCGGTTGGGACGATGCGAACATGTCGGTCAGCGACAGGGCGGCACCGCGCGCGACCATGATCTGCGGATCGCGCGGGACGATAACCTGATCGTCCGATAGATTCAGTTGCTCCCGGAACACGCGGACCAGCGTGGGGTTGTAGGCGAGCGTACCGCCCTCGAAGATTACCGGCGGCTCGATGTCGATACCCTGGGCCAGACCGCCGATCGTTTGGCGGGCGACCGCGTGAAGCGCCGAAAGCGCCAGGTCGGTGGTAGGAATGCCCTCGTTGAGCAGCGGCTGGATATCGGTCTTTGCGTACACGCCGCAGCGGCCCGAGACCTCGTGGACGGTCGTTCCCCGGCTTGCGAGCTGCTCGAACTCGCCCGATTCGGTGCCGACCCCCATGAGCTTTGCCATCTCGTCGATAAATGCACCGGTACCGCCTGCGCACGAGCCGTTCATGCGCATGTCGGCAACCTCGATGTCTCCCTTATCGTTGGTGCGGAAGAAGATCATCTTGGCGTCTTGGCCGCCCAGCTCGATGGCGCAGCGCGTCTGCGGATAGAACCTGCTGATCGCGAGCGCGTTGGCGACCACCTCCTGAACGTACGAGGCGCCCAGCGCGGTCGCGATATCGCGCGCACCCGAGCCGGTCACCGCAACGCGCAGCGACTCATGGGGAAAGCGCTCGGCGAGCTCGCCGAGCATGGCGCGCACGCTCGCTGTCTGACACGCCCCGTGGCGGCGATATCCCCACCACGCCTCGGTCATATCCTCGTGCATCGCGTAAACTTTGGTCGTCGTCGACCCTACGTCCAGTCCTACTAGCAACGCCATAATGCTCCGTCTCTCGCATTTTTCCCGCTAGAGATATACCACTCTACGTAATACAATAGACTGTTGTATTTAAACTCCGTATAAAAAGCGGCTGCCGAAACGCTTCAGCAGCCGCCGAATGCACCAACAGATTGTTCTGCGCGCTAGCACGTCGGGCAACGGAGCAGCACGGGCCCTCCGGTCATGCGCACCGCTCACGCCCGCGATGTCGCCGAGAGAGCTATCCACGCTTAGGGCTTCAACCAAGCAAGTCGCCCGCGCTCAGCAGATCCCTAAGCGAGCTACTCGCACTCAGGAGCCATAGCCTGCTCCAAGAGCTCGGCATGCTCCTCCTCGAAAACCGTCCCCACAGGGAAGGCGCGACGGAAAACGAAGTGGGAAATCGGACCGGCTACCAAAAGGTTCCACGGCAGCGCCATCACATAATTATGCGGGATGTTGATCATCCAGATCGCGGGCACGGAATACAGGTTCGCAAGGATGCCGCCGGGCATGTGCGTCAGACCCTCGCACGCGCCGTAAAGCGACATGATGATGACCATGGGAACGACCATGCAGGAGCTGACGGCGAGCGTCATGGCAAGCGGCGAGCTCTTGCCCGGCGTGACCAAGTACTTAAAGGCGAAACCCTTGGCGAGCGGGCTGGCGACGAACCAGTCGCAGCACATGGCAAAAATGTAGGCAACGGGGAAGCCGAGCCACGCGGCGGCAACGACCTCGCCGTTGACGGCCCCGTGCTGCAGGGCAACGTTGTAGATGCTCATCCAGAGCACCATGCAAAAGCACATGATAAAGGTGAACAGCAGGCTCTCTCGTTTGTTGATAGGCATAAAGGGCATGGTCCTTTCTGTGTTGCGCCGCGGCGCACAACAAAAACGGGCGGGCGAGATGGAGCTGTTGGGACTTCATCTCGCCCGCCCGTGATACGTGCGTCTGCGACTACTTATGTGGTGGAATCAGCCTAGCACGAAAAGCACGTGCTCCGTAAGCGTTGAGTTTATGAAGATGCAGGGCATCAATAATCCCCCGACCCCATAAGTTGCGGTGGAATACGGAATGTTTTGACCCTTTAAGCAGCAATTCAGTCCCTATTTCACCGCAACTCATTTGGTGCAAAGTAACCTGTCCCCCTTGCACCAATTAGCTGGTGTGGCGCCAGCGAGGGTCGGTGAGGGTTCTCGCCACACCCAGGCCAACGGGCAAAAACGCCACGATGAGCACTGCGCGCACAAACCAGCCGAGCATATTGACTGTGTCGAAGGTGCACATGTAATACATCGAGCGATACAGATACAAGCCCGGCACCATAATGACAATCGATGGCACCGTGAGGGCGATACGCGGGTAGGTGAGCTTGATTTCGGCTAAGCTCGCGAGCAACCCCGATACCAGTGCGCCGATAAACGCTGCTGCCTCGGGAGGCATACCTGTGCCCAGGCCCAGGAAAGGAAGTATCGTCGGCGCATCGACGAGCGTAAGGCGCAAGGTATTGGACACAGCGCCGATGAGCCCTGCCGCCGCTGCCATCTTTACCGGGCTGTTGAACATAACCGAGAAGCCAAATACACCGATAAAGCTCATCAGTATGCGCAAGAGCGTAAGAGCCAACGGTGAGAGGCCGAGCGGGGCGAAGTCATCCGGCGCCAGTCCCACACATTCGGCAACCATCCAACCTACGAGGGTCGCCATCACAATAATCGATACAGCATACGAAAGACGCTCGATACCGCTTCGCATATCGAGCTTAGCGATATCGAGGCCTGCCGTAATGAGGGGAAAGCCGGGAATCACAAAGAGCATGGCGCCGATATAGCCTTCTTGGTGCGACATTGCCCCTGGAATGACCTGGCCAAGGCCGAGCAATGCCAGCAGATACGAAACGCAAGCGAGCGCAACGCCAGTCGTCAGCGCGCTAAACTGGCCAAGACCCTGCTTGAGAATATGGGAGCGAGCAAAGTTGCCGACACCAGCGCCTACGAACGCGCAGGCCATCTCGATAGGGCCGCCGCCGAGTAAAAAGACGAAGGCACCGCAAGCACAGGCTGCCGCAAGGCCCTGTTGCCAGGGAACGTAGTCGGGCTTTGAGCTCTCAACGGTCTTGAGCATCTCGTGGTATTCGTGCACGGTAAACCGGCGCCCATAAATCTCGATTTCCTTTAAGAAGCTCTCCATCATCCAAATGCGATGAGTATTGACTCCCGTTGTGGGCAGGCTGACAACCTCGTTAAAGCAGTGGCCATCTTCGATGCAGGTGCACTCAAACGACAGAAGACTCAGGTCGACGTGAATCGTAACGCCGAGCACGGCGGCAACACGATTCATGGTATCGCGCACGCGCCAGGCACCCGTTCCGCTTGCCAGCATAAGCATGCCGGTGCGGCAGATGATGGATGATTTATCGGTGAGCGGCGCATCGACAGCAAGCTCATCGCCTGCCGTCACGATCTGGTGCCAGTCAGTTTTCATATGGAGCGCGCCGGCACGAACGCCGTGGTGCATGGGGGCTCTCGAAAGCAGCGAGTCAAGGCGCGAAGGCTGTGGGGGCTCCGTTGATTCGCCCTCGTCCTCGTCGGGCTCTTCATCGACCAGATCAAATGAGTCAAGCGGTGCCGGCTCGCGACGATCGATCAGCTCCTCATCCTCATCGTCAAAGTAATTGAACTGATCGAGCATGTCCTCTTCGATTGCACGCTCGCTCGCGTCGTCCATATAGACACTCCCTTCCTACCGACTAACCCCCATCCTAAGCAGCAACGGCTAAAGGAAACATAAAAGAGACGGCTGTCATGCATGGAAGGCGCAAACCCCCAATGCGCCGGTAGGCCCCGACGAAAAGGACCGTCCCCAAGTGCCACATCTGGACCAAGGCAACGCCGATGTTTCGGCAACGCCAGCGAGCGCCGTCCAGAGCGAACAAGTTGGCATGAAAAAGGCAAGGCATAGACCTTCTGGTCAT
>URMR01000019.1 GCA_900548935.1 uncultured Collinsella sp. | reverse complement strand
ATAGACCTTCTGGTCATGCCGCCCTCTTTGAATGACAAGTTGTCGCCCCGGCCGCCGCGCAGCGTCGACTAAGTTAGAGGCCGAGCATCGGCTCCAGGACAAAGAAGTACGCGAGCACCACGATGCCCAGGATGATGCGGTAGACGCCAAAGCACTTGAAGTCGTGACGGCGGACGAAGCCCATAAGCCACTTGATGGCAATGAGCGACACCACAAAGGCGACGATGCAGCCCACACCCAAGATGGCGATCTCGTTGGTGCCGAAAGTACCGCCCTTAATAAAGTACTTGACCAGCTTGAGCGCACTTGCGCCAAACATAACGGGAATAGCCAGGAAGAACGTGAACTTAGACGCCACCGAGCGCGTGCAGCCCAACAGCAGGCCGCCGATGATGGTAGAGCCAGAGCGCGATGTGCCCGGAATCAGCGAAAGCACCTGGAAGCAACCGATACCCAGCGCGGTCTTCCAACTCAGGTCCTCGAGCGTAGTGATGGAGCCAAAATCCAGGTTATCATCATCGTCAGCGGCGGCAGCCGCAGCGGGCGCGGCAAAATGCGCACCAGCGGGGCGTCCGCCCGTCACCACGGCACGCGAACCAAACGAACCGGCAAGAGCGGCCTGGTCGCGCTTGTTCGCGCGCCAGTTCTCAATCACGATAAACAGCACGCCGTACACAATGAGCGCCAGCGCCACGACGGGAGCATTGTAGAAATGCTCCTCCATCCAGTCGTTAAGCGGCAGACCGATCGCCGCGGCGGGAATGCAGCCAAGCACAATCTTGCCCCACAGCACCCAGGTGTCGCGACGGCCCTCCTTGCCTTTGCTGGGAGAAAACGGGTTGAGGTCGTAGAAGAACAGGACGCAGACGGCCAAAATGGCGCCAAGCTGAATCACGACCAGGAACATATTCCAGAACGTCTCGCTCACGTTCATCTTGACGAACTCGTCCACCAAGATCATGTGACCGGTCGACGAAACAGGCAGCCATTCGGTAATGCCCTCGACCAGGCCCATGAAGGCAGATTTTAGAAGCTCGATGATATCCAAAGGGACCCCCTCGTTAGACACCTGCCGATATGTTCTGCGGACGGTGCGGGCGATGTCCCATTATCAACCGTTCGGGCGCGTCTGCGCCTACCCTTACCAAAAAACTCGTCCGTTCACAGAATTGCGAGCGGTCAAACCGAAATCCTTGGGTATAACTGCAACAAGATAAAGTGTCCGGCGGCCAACGCGCCCGCGCCCGCCCGACGCACGAGCCCCGCGCCCGTGCGATAGACCAAGGAGGAAACCATGAACGAGGGCTATACCAAGGTATTTGTTTCACTCGACGGTACTGAGCAGCAGGATTTTGTGCTCGCCCGCGCCATCAAGGTCGCCGCGAACAACGGCGCCAAGCTGATCATCGGCCACGTCATCGATTCCACGGCGCTCGAGAGCGCCGGTTCCTATCCGGTCGATCTGGTCAACGGCCTGGAGGAGGCATTTAAGAACTCCAT
Source organism: uncultured Collinsella sp. (assembly GCA_900548935.1). Lineage (GTDB taxonomy): Bacteria > Actinomycetota > Coriobacteriia > Coriobacteriales > Coriobacteriaceae > Collinsella. The sequence goes on along the minus strand of URMR01000019.1, from coordinate 16,554 downwards.
CGCCAAGCAGCTCGAAGAGGCCAAGGCCAATCCCGACATTCCCGAGGTCGAGGTCATGATTCGCGCCGGCCGTATTCGCGAGACGCTCAAGGACGAGATGCTCGACGTGGTCAAGCCCGACCTGGTGCTCTGCGGCGCTCGTGGCCTGTCCTCGATCAAGTATGCGCTCCTGGGTTCGATTTCGACGTTCCTGCTGCGCAACACCGACTGCGACATCTTGGTCGTGAAATAGGTTCCTTCCCGCCGGCGCAAGGCCTGCGGGGTTATCTAAGCCGACGTCCTCGCCGCTTCGCGGCTGCGGGATGTCGGCTTAGATAACCCCTCCCGGCCTTGCGCCTTCGTCACCGTACTTCAACGAGTTGTCTGAATAGAGAGATGGCGTGCCGCCCCGTTTGGGGCGGCACGTTTTGTTTGGGCTGCACGTTTTTGTTATAAGGCGATCCTGCTTAGACGAGCTTGCACTTCTGGAATAATCTTCTCGAACATTACCTCCGCCTCGGGAAAACCCTCTTCTTTGAGACCGCGCGCCGCGTCTCTTAGCGCGTCTGGAACCTCATTGCAGGTATCAGCAATCATTCCGGCGACAATTCCCCCGGGCAAACCCGCCTCAATCATTTGGCTCATCACCGACCCACGCGTTACGTCGTCAATCTTGCGGCTCCCACCAAACGAGACGCCCATCTCACGAACGAGACTGGGGTAAACCGTTGTGCACAGCACGTCATAGAGCGGCGCCAACCTCACCTGCTTCCAACTTTCGTCCCATACGAGCGACCAGTTCTTTAGATGGTTATCGCAGTTACCTACGGCATAGTCGAACAGCTGGTTATAGCCGACAAGGAACCTGTCCTCCATTTGATTCGTCGACGCCCTTCGCACCGCATCGACGATAAGCCCCAGGTAATTGACGCCCGTCGGCTCATATTTAAGCTCACGCGAGATACCCTTGGCCTGACAAACATCTTCCTGGTGCAAACGGTACGGAATTGGCAACCCGTCAACCGAGCGTCCGGCATCAGGCGTTACTCGGTCAAATCGCTTCACGGCGATAATTGGCTCGGCATCCTCAACTCGGATAAGAAAACACTCTTCGGCCGATAGGTCCATCAGAGAGGCGGCTCTCACGCACATCGCTTCGCACACCGTCTCACCCGGAAACGTTTTCGATCCCGCCTTGAGAATGTGTGTGGATGGGGCCGCTCCATGAGGCAGGTACCATCCGCCACATGGGTCATCGCCCGTATGGTAGAGACCGACCTTCGCCTGAGCACCTGCAAGGGAGATTCGACTCTCTAGCGCTAAATCAAAAGCAACCTCCGCCGGCGCGTATGCCAGCCCGCTTAGCTGTTCCTCACCTATCTCTTCATAGCCCATTTCGAGACTGTCGGCCGAAGGCTCTCGCGTCAAAACCAGAGCGCCGACAGGTTCATCGCGGACTAAATCGAGCACCTTGAAGTAATCTCCGCGTTCCGCTCGCGCCCTTTTCTCAAGGTCCCTGTTGAGCTGCCCCTCTGGAATGATGCCAGAGAAAAAGGAGCCCGTTGAGTCCGGACTAAATGTCTCGGCCGACAACGGCAGCGAGATCGAAATCGGCGCCGCATTACCGCTCTCGAGATATTTGGGGCTATAGGTGAATGCCGGAAACCCCGCATGTTCCTCCAATATGCCAACCAGCTGGTAAGACCCATTAAACTCACGGTGAACGAACAGCGTGCCATCCATTACTTCCCCCTCACCTTCAGAATAAAATCAATATCCACGATGGAGGCGTAATCGAAAATGACACCAATTTCGACCGTTGTCCGCCCCCGTTCGATATCACCAATCACACGAAGGCTGCGACCCGTCATAGTCGCGACGTCACGTTGAGTCAAACCGAGCTCACGCCTTCTGAGCCTAAGGGCCTTCCCTATCTCGGCGGGATCGAAAACCGTGCGCTCCGAGAAAGCGACTTCCGACGGTTTGAGCTTGATGCGCCCATCCAGCTTTTTAATCGTTGTCACCGTTCTCATGACGCCTCCAGCTATATTCCTGTCCGTGAACATAGTATAAAACTGTAGCACTATGTTCATGTACGGGAATATAGTGTTGACTACATTAGCAATGTTCCCGTTCAGGAATATAGCTGCCGAAAAGCCTGATTTCTTCTTAAATGGGAAGATCCTGAACGGCTACGCCATACGACCCGACTACTCAAAGTATTGGAACTTGTTGGTCGAGAAGGCGAATGTTACGACAAAGCCTTCGCCGGAGTCGGATGCCGCGGTAACATCGATGCCCATCTTGGAGCACAGGCGCGCCACCAGGTAGAGGCCAATACCTGTTGCACGCTTGGTGGTGCGGCCGTTATCGCCGGTAAAGCCCTTCTCGAACACGCGCGGCAGGTCGGCCGCGCTCACGCCGCAGCCGTTGTCCGCGACGGTGAGCTCGATGCGTTCGCTCGCCAGGCCCCCGTCCAGCAACGCACCCGAAAACACGATCTTCGCGCCGTCCTCGCGCGCATATTTAATACTGTTCTGAATAAGCTGGCCCAGAATAAACTCGAGCCACTTCTCGTCGGTAAAGACCTCAAAGTCGAGGTTCTCGCACACCGGGGCCACGTGCGCCGCGATGAGCTCGCGCGCGTTGGCTTTAATCGCGCCCGTCACCAAGGTCTTGAGATCCCAGCGGCGAATCAGGTAGTCCCGCTCCACGACTTCCGAGCGCGCGTAGTACAGCGCCTGGTCGATATAGCGCTCCACGCGAGTCAGCTCACGGCCCAGGTCATCCACGCGCGACAGGTCGTCTTCGCTGCCATCCAGGTTTTCCAAAATCAGATGGGCCGCCGCCAGGGGCAGCTTGGCCTCGTGGACCCAGCTCTCGATATAGTCGCGATAGTCATCGGTCTGACGCCGGCCTTCGGCAACCTCGTCGCAAGCGGCTTTGCCCACCCGGCGCAAGACCTCGTACTCGAGCTCGCCCTCGGCATAGGTCGGGCATTGCACCATCTCCTGCACCCATGCGGGACTCTCGAGCTCCTCTGCCGCGCGCTCCAACTGACGCAGAAAACGGCGACGGCGAGCGTACTCGATCACGATGCCGAGCATACCAAAGATAAAGGACACGCCGACCGCCACGACCACGATGGATGCCGAAGCACCGGCGACCGTCAGCACAAAGCAGCTCAGCAGCACGCCGCACGTCCACACGGCGACGGGAAGCAACGCATCTTTAAAGAATTTGCCAAACGACATAGCCGGCCCCTAGACCGAATAGCCTTGGCCGCGATGCGTAGTCAAATACCCCTTGATGCCGATTTTTTCGAGCGTGGTGCGCAGGCGGTTGATGTTGACGGTAAGCGTATTGTCGTCCACGAAGGCGTCGGAGTCCCACAGATCCTGCATGATAGCCGAGCGCGAAACGATCTTGCCCGCACGGCTCAAAAGCAGCGAGAGGATACGCAGCTCGTTTTTGGTGAGCTCGGTACTGGTGCCGGTTTGCATGTTGGTGACCATGGAGCGGGCGAGGTCGAGCTCCAGTCCCTTGTGGACGAGCGTGCTGCGCTCGCCCGCCGCTGCGGTGCGACGCAGCAAGGCATTGATGCGCGCCACGAGTACACGGGCGCTGTAGGGCTTGGGAACAAAGTCGTCCGCGCCGAGCGTCATGGCCATGACCTCGTCGATCTCGGTCGTGCGCGACGTGAGGACGATGATGGGAACCTCGGATTCGCGGCGAACCTCGTGGCAGATATGCTGGCCGTCTTTGACAGGGAGCGTGAGGTCGAGCAGCACCAGGTCGGGCGCGGCGGCGAGAATATCACGCGAGACATGCTCAAACGATTCGCAGGCCTCGATTTCAAACCCGGCGCGGGCAAGGATGTCGACAAGCTCACGACGAATGGGCTCGTCGTCCTCAACGACATAGATCAGCGCCATGTGTCCTCCCATTTCGCGTAACTTGCACCTTCCACACCATTATGCCCACGGCGTCGCGAGTACACGCCTCGCGCGGTGCCAGGTGACAGAACTGTTCGCGAGCGGGGCCGTTTTGTCCGCCTCGCACTCGCAGCGGTGGCGGGGACCAAAATGATTCTTTAATCCCCGTCCCAGAAAAATCATTTAGCGGCGGGCACGGAGTTTTTCGTAGCCTTCGGCGAAGAAGGCGACCGTGGCGGCGTCGGCCTCGGCGGCGTCCGTCTCGGTTGCGGGGACCACGCCGTGCTCGTCGCTCACCAGGAACAGCGCGCCCTTAAGCTGCGCGGGAATGTCTACGCGCGTGACCGGGATGCCCTTGGTCTGGGCCAGCTGCTCGATGAGCGTCGCCGTGCCGCACAGGAACTCGTCCGCCGGCGCCACAAAGGCAAGCTCGCCATTGTTGACGGCGGCGAGCAGCTCGGGCGCCACGCCGGTTTCGTCGGCCTCGGAGCGAGCCTCAGCGGAACGGGCACGCAGCGCCTTGGCCGACGTATCGGCGAGCGGCTCGTACTCCCCCACCGTCATGGCGGCATTGCCGTTGATGTCGATCACCAGCATGAGCACGCCGTCGCGTGCGGTGTAATCGCCCTCGGCAAGCGACCACTCAACGTGCTGCTTGGCCCAGCTGAGCATGTTATGGGTGAGTGGCTCGCCCTGCGCCAGGCGCTCAGACAGCGCGCGGATGTGGCGGTTGAGCATGGGTACCTTTTTGTTGGACATGCGCCAACGGCAGACAAGCGCGGGCTTGTCGAGCGTAAACTTCTCGACCGCCTCCTGATTGGCGCAAAAGTCCTCGTACGCACGCTGATCCTCGGCATTGCCAAACAGCTCGGCATCATCAATCTGGGGCATGGTCATACCTTTCGTGTTAGTCATTCCGTCCTCTTATACCAAAAAGACGGCCCTCCAAACGGAGCAGCCGTCTTTTGCGGAGATTATTTTGTCCCAAGGCGGAACTTAGTGGCGGAAGTGGCGAGCGCCCGTAAACACCATAGCAATATTGTGCTCATTGCAGGCCTGGATGCTCTCGTCGTCGCGCTTGGAGCCGCCGGGCTGGATGATGCAGGTCACGCCGTGTGCGGCAAGCACGTCGACGTTGTCGCGGAACGGGAAGAACGCGTCGCTTGCGCAGGCAAAGCCGCCCTTCTCCACGCCCTCGCGTTTGCAGAAGTCCTCGGCGCGCTCGCAGGCAAGCAGCGCAGAGTCAACGCGGTTGGGCTGACCAGGGCCCATGCCAATGCCGGCCTTACCCTTGGAGACCAGGATGGCGTTTGACTTGACGCCCTTGCAGACCTTCCAGGCAAACTCAAGCTCGGCCATCTCGGCATCGGTGGGCTTGCGATCGGTGGGGAACGTAAAGGTCGCGGGGTCCTCGGTCACGTGGTCGACCTCCTGCACCAGCATGCCGCCGTCGACGGAGCGCAGCTCCACCTGGGCGCCGTGGTCCACGCCGCCGGTAGCCAGCACGCGCAGGTTGGGGCGCTTAGACATGCGCTCGAGCGCCTCGGCAGTGTAGCTCGGGGCGATGATGACCTCGACGAATTGCTTGTTCTGATCGGCAAAGTGCTCAACCAGCTCATAGGGAACCTCGCGGTTGCAGGCGATGATGCCGCCGAAGGCGCTCTTGGGATCGCAGGCAAAAGCGCGGTCGTAGGCAGCCGTGATGTCCTCGGCAACGGCGGAACCGCAGGGGTTCTGGTGCTTGAGGATTACGCAGACCGGCTCGTCGAACTCGCGGACCAGGTTCCAAGCGGCGTCGGCATCCAGATAGTTGTTGTAGCTGAGCGGCTTGCCCTGGATCTGCTCGGAGCCCATGAGCGGGAACTGCGAGCTCGCGGTGTTCTCGCAGCCCTCGGCAAAGCGGTAGACCGTAGCCTTCTGCTGCGGATTCTCGCCATAGCGCAGGTCGTCGACCTTCTCCAGCGAGATCTCGAGCTTGGCAGAGGTGTCCGCCACGTCGCTTGCCTGGGCGGCAAGCCAACGGGAGATAGCCGTATCGTAGGCGGCGGTGGTCTGGTAGACCTTCACCTGCAGGCGACGACGGGTGGAAAGCGTGGTGCAGCCACCGGTCTCGCGCATCTCGGCCAGGACGGCATCATAGTCGGCCGGGTCGGAGATGACGGTAACGCTCGTGGCATTCTTGGCGGCAGAGCGCAGCATGGAGGGACCACCGATGTCGATGTGCTCGATGGCATCCGCGAAGGTGACCTCGGGATTAGCGACGGTCTTCTCGAACTCGTACAGGTTGACGACGACCAGATCGATCAGCTTGATGCCGTGCTGAGCCGCCTCCTGCATGTGCTGCTCGGAATCGCGGCGAGCCAGCAGCGCGCCGTGAACCTTGGGGTGCAGGGTCTTAACGCGGCCGTCCATCATCTCGGGATAGCCCGTGAACTCCTCGATGGGGGTTACGGGAACGCCCGCGTCCTCGATGGCACGAGCCGTGCCGCCCGTAGAGATGATCTCGACGCCAAAGTCATCGACCAGCGTCCGTGCGAAATCGACGACGCCCGTCTTATCGGTAACCGAGATCAACGCGCGTGCGATCTTCACATCAGATCCCATGCAGTCCTCCTGTCTGGTACGCCGCCGTGCTCTGTGAGTCGGTGATACGTCGATCTGCAGCGCTCGCGCAGCGGCATTGAAAATACTGATTTAATGTAGCGCATCGAGCGCATCGATGCACCCCGCAACGGGCGCATGTGCAGAAAAAGTTTGCGAGCGGAGGGATGGGCACGACACCGGGCACGGTGAGTTCATGGAACACAGGGGCACCATAATTTGATGCCAATGGCGTGGTAGAACTGTGCTCGATATGCATCCGCAAAAGAAAGAGGCACCATGGTCTCGCGGGTTCTCTACCGACCGTTTGATACCGAAGACTTCGACGCCATCGCGCTGATTCTGCAGCAGCTTTGGCATAACAATTCGGATAACGATGAGTACAACCGCCTTGAGGCCGCGTGCGACCTCGCCTATTGCCTTTCGTCATCGACGTTTTCGCAGGTTGCGGTGATTGACGGCGAGGCGCGCGGCATTTCGCTCGCGCGTGCGGGGCAGAGCTCCGGCGCCACCGTTAAGGAACATTGGATGGATACCGAACGCGCGCTGCTGTCACAGATGCGTGAGCTGGAGCCCGATGCCTGCGCCGAGTATCTCTCGTTTGTGCGCGCAACCATCCGAACCAGCAACCGCCTGCTCGAAAGCAGCCCGTTGCCGCACGACAACGAGGTTACGCTGCTTGCCGTTGATCGCGATGTCCACGGACTGGGCGTTGGCTCGGTTTTGCTCGATGCCGCGGTCTCGTACCTGTCGTCGCGCGGGGCGACGAGGGCGCACCTGTACACCGACTCCGACTGCTCTTGGAAGTTCTACGAGTTGCACGGCTTTAAGCGCACGGCCACGCACCGCGCCAACCGCGAAGAGCGCCGCCACGACATGCCGCGCGAAAGCTTCCTCTACGAACTCGACCTAACAGCCTAGGCCCAGCAGCCATACCTAGTCATTTAGGAACGTCCCCGGTGACTAGTCGTTGGGGACAGTCTTCGTAGGTAGCGCATAAAAAAGGGGATGGGCTTCCCCCGACGGCTGTCGAGAAAAGCCCATCCCATAGCTTACGACCGTTAGAACGTTCCGCCGCCGCCTCCGCCGACGCCGCCGCCTCCGCCGCCAGAGAAGCCGCCGCCACCGCCGCCGCTCGAGCTATCGGAACTCGAAGCCAGCTCACGGATGCTCTCGTGATACACATCGTTAAACGAATCGAGCGGCGACTCGGTACCGTAATGATGGTAGTACCACCAGTAGCAGGGGTAATTGTCGTAGAAACCGTCGGCCTCGCGCACCTCGGGAGGAACAGCCTCGGCAAGCTGACGCAGGACTTCCTTCGAAACGCCCAGTGCCGCACCCATCACCAGAAGTTTATTCCACAGGACCAGATCGCCGGGAACGGCTTCCTTTAGGCGCGTGAAGTCCTCGAGCCAATGCTTGAGCGCCTTGCAGCGGGCCGCCACCTCGGCACCCTCCGGCGTAAAGCGGCGGAACGTAAGGCCCACGCCAATACCCACCAGCACAATCGGCACCGAGATAACCGCGGCGATAATGTTCGCCTGTGCGCCGTCGGTAAAGAAGATGGATCCCGCGGGAACACAGGCGATCAGAATACCGAGAACCAGGCAAAACACCATTGCGACAATGCCGTCCGAGGCAACGTACTCGCTATCGGCCAGCTTGCCCTTAACGGTGTTCTGATAGTCCTCGAGCTTATCACCCACGGGTGTAGCGTGCTGCTTGACGTAGTGCTGCAGCTCGTCAAACGTGCGCGAACGGTCACCGTTCTCGTCGGGCTTAGCACCGGCAAAGAAGACCTTGAGCACCATGCGGTCAATGCCCTTGGCCGACTTCCAGCCCGCATCACTCACCGTCACGCGATACGTCTGCTCTTCTTTTTCGCGCCCCAACAGACCCTTCTTGGCCTTGGTCACGGTCGCCTGCTCCAGCTTGATCACACGGTCGTCAGTGAGCTTCATGAGTGTGGCGATATATGCCTGATCGGGCACCTCGTTCCAGCTCATGAGGGCCGAAAGCACGGCGGGATGGTCGGCCGAGGGCACATCGCGGAAATATTCGTCCTGGAAAAGCGGCTTGGGCTTGCGACGGCGCAGCTTGAGCACAACGATTGTGCCGGTAAAGGCTACCGCCGCGACAACACTTAGCACGGCAAGTGCATTGGCAATCATGCGAGCGTGAGCGCGGCGGGCGTTAGCTTCGTCGGCCCATTCCTTCTCTTCGCTCAGGATCGTTGACATGCGCTCTTCGCCCGAGGCGGCAAGCTGCGGCACCCAGTCGCTGGGGAAGGCGATGCGCGCCTCGGCGAATTCGCCCTGATGCACGCAGGGAATGGTATAGGTGACCATGGGTTCGTCCGCATCGAGCGATACGTCGCCCGTCAGCGGGCCGTGGCCCCATGCGCGGAAGTTATCGCCCTTGACGGCCGCCGTCCCGGCGGCGGCATTTGCGAAGTACACTTCCATCTCGACATCATCGGAGTCCGCGGACCAGCTGTCGCCCACAAACTTCCAATAGAGCTCGGCGGTATCGGCCCAGTTCATGACCGCACCGGTCATGGAATAACTCACGTAGTAGATTGCGCTGTCGCCGCTCTCGTGAGGGCTGAACACCTTAATCTTTACGCCATCACCAGTCTGCTCGACCGTATAGACGCCAGAGTCGCCCTTGTTCGCGCTATCGACTTTGTTAAACGCGGCATCGTCTTCCTTGACGCTCAGTACATCGACACCCGCCGTGCCGCCCTGCTGGTTGGTGCCCGTATTGATCTCCCAAAACACGCCGTTGATGTCGTCATCGAAATCAAACTGGCGCCCCTCGACAACGGTCAGCGAGCCGTCGGCCTCAACCGTAGCGCCGATATAGGTTTGGGTCATGGAGTAGCCGTCGGCGTACGCGGCGACAGGCAGCAGCAACAACGCAAGCGCGACGAGCACGCAGACGGAAGCAAATCGCGCAAACGGGTGACGGTGCCGACTGACTTTGGCGACGAGGGTGTTCATAAGCGCATCCTTTATCTGTAAAACCAACAGCGCCATTGTCCCACGTTTGCGGGTACACATGACGAACATCTAGGCGACCGGAGCGCCAAACGGGATAAAAGTCATGCCTGCCGCCAGCAGCTAGTCATTAGGGACACTCTTTGGCATGGCCTGCGCCAGCAATAGATATCACTTCACAGCTCCGCCACAGGTGTAGCGGCTTTGTGTGGGCGCGGCATGCGCTGATTGAGCCGCCAGTCGAGGGGCATAAAGCAGTTGAGCGAAAACGGTTGCCCCTTTCCCGTTCGCTCGAGGATCATGTCCCCCTTTTCCGTGGAAACCCCGGCAGTTGCGAAGAGCTGCCGGGGTTTCTGTCGTTTGTGAGGCTAAGTCGGTGCGCAGCAATCGAGACCTTGAGCCGCAAACCAGCCGCGTGCAATGCGCAGCGCGGCCAACTTGCGGACCACAGTGACGCCTCCCCATCGCGCCCCGCGCTATACTCGTCCGCATGGATATCAACGCACGCAACATAGCAACGCCCGCCGAGGACGCGCCAACGACGACCCCCTCTCCCGCCCCCGTCGTAGGCCGTTTTGCCCCGTCGCCCTCGGGCCGCATGCACCTGGGCAACGTGTTCAGCTGCCTGTGCTCGTGGCTTTCAGCCCGCAGCCAGGGCGGCAGCATCGTGCTGCGCATCGAGGACTTGGATGATCGCTGCAAGCGCCCGGAACTTGCCGCTCAACTGATTGACGACCTGGCCTGGCTGGGACTCGAGTGGGACGAAGGCCCCTACTACCAGCACGATCGCCTCGGCCTGTACGAGAGCGCCTTGCGCCAGCTGCAAGACGCCGGCCTCACCTACCCCTGCTTTTGCACGCGCGCCGAGCTCCACGCCGCGAGCGCGCCGCACGCCAGCGACGGCACGCCCATCTACCGCGGCGCCTGCAGAGGCCTTTCTGCCGAGGAGGTTGCACGCCGCAGCATCCTGCGTGCTCCGGCCACGCGCCTGCGCGTGCCCACCGTCGACGACCTCGCGGGCGACGTAATCGAATTCGTGGACCGCACGTACGGCGCCCAATGCGAAGCACTCGCCACCGAGTGCGGCGACTTTTTGGTGCGCCGCAGCGACGGCGTGTTTGCCTACCAGCTGGCCGTGGTGGTCGACGACGCCGCCATGGGCGTCACCGAGGTCGTACGCGGATGCGACCTGCTGGGCTCCACGCCGCGCCAGATCTATCTGCAGCATCTGCTGGGACTTCCCACGCCGCGCTACGCACATATTCCACTGCTCATGTCGCCGGACGGCCGCCGCCTTTCCAAGCGCGACCGTGATCTAGACCTGGGCGAGCTCCGCACCCGCTTTGGCACACCCGAGGCACTGCTGGGATGGCTCGCCAGGCAAACGGGCATCGCTCCGGACACCACGCCGCGCTCTGCCGAGCAGCTGGTCGAGCACTTTAGCTGGAATGTCATCCGCGCGCACCGCGAGAACATCGTTATGGATGAAAGGACAGGCATGCAACAGACGACAGCCCACCCTGACGAGCACCTCGATAGCGACATTGCCAAAGTATCAACAACCCATCTTTCGCCAGAGGGGTTCGATGCGTTCTGCGAAATACTTGACTCTCCCACGCCTAAAGCTGCGAAAACGTTGCTCGAGCGCAAGCCAGCTTGGGAGTAAATCCCTTAACAAATCGGTTTTGGTTCGTCACGAAGCTCATGCCTCCGCGCCCCTACGCAACATCCCAGGGTTGGAGTTCGTCGCCCAGGCGGACGATGCAGTCGTAGAGCACGGTATGGCGCTCGGCTGGGTTGGCATCACGATGAAAATGCCCGTAGTACCAGCGCTTGTAGTCCAAGCGATCTTCCAGCTCACCGAAAAATGCCGTGAGCCGATCGACGGCGGGGCAATTCCAGCCGGGTGCCGGATAGAGCGTGGGCGAGAGCATGCGCGTAGCGCAGGTGTGGGTGATCACGTAGTCGACCTTCCAGCCCACGCTGTCGAGCTTTGCCCGCGCCTCCTCAAAGTTGCGCTCATCCGGCAGCTCCTGCGGCCACCAGCTGGAATAGGGAATGCGGTATTCCTTGTCCACGCTCGTGGCGCCGCCCATGGTAAAGATCGTTGAGCCGTCGAACTCAAAAACCTCGCCGCGCGTCAGGCGCCGTATGGGGGAGGTATCCGACAGGCGCTGCGTCAGCCCACCGTGCCACAGCTCCATGGGACGCTCCGCCCAGTGATCGAAGCGCTCGTGATTGCCGTCGACGAACAGCACGGTATAGGGGCGCGATTCCAACCAGGCGATATCGCCGCATTCCTCGGCAGAGAAATCCCATGGAAAGCCAAAGTCGCCCGCGACAATCAGATAGTCGTCACTCGTCAGACTATCCCCAAGCTCCCAGTCGCGCAGCTTTTGCATGTCGACGCCGCCGTGAATATCGCCCGTTACATAGACCGTCATCGGATTACCACTTCCCTCTTATAGGTTTCGAGATCGTGCTCGATCTGCTCGTCGCCCGTTGCGTTGACCCACCACGGCCATTTAACGCAACACATCGGCTCGTCTACCTGCGCAAACCACGACCTGAGCTCCTCCAGGCTCACGGGGACGTAGCTGTTAGCGTCCACACCCACGTCATAGCGCAGCAGCCCCTGCCTGAGGTTGAACTTGTTGTACGCGCCGCCGCAGCTGTGGATATGCCCGTGCAGATGCCAACTGCCGTGCGACATGCCCTGCCAGTCGACCATGGGATAGTGACTCAACACGATTTTTTGGCGGTTGATCTTGAGCACGCAAATGGGCGACTCGACGATAAAAGCATCCGCTACGGCAGGCTGCATCCAGTCTTTGTCGTGGTTGCCGGGCAGCAGATGGACGCGCTTGCAGACAATGCTTTTACGCAGCTCGTAGGCGTCTTGGACCGTCATCTTAAAGCTAAAGTCGCCCAAGATGTAGAGCTCGTCATCCGCAGCGACCTTGCTGTTAATGTTAGCGACCATGGCGTCGTTCATCTGCGCAACAGTCGACCACGGTCTATCGCTAAGCCGTAGCATGTTCTCGTGCCCAAAGTGAGTATCGCTGGTAAACCAGATCACGGGGACCTCCTGTTGCTGCGGGATATCCATCCCTTAGGGCTTACCCTTCATTCTTCCATCCAAACGGGTCAAGCACCCAAAAAATCAGATCGAGCACGCCGCCAGTTATCATGGCGCCGGCAAGGGCCATGCAAACGTGCAGAGAGCTGACACTTCGGAGCACGTCGAACGGCCCCAGAACAGCCAGCAGCGCGACCGCTGCGCCGGCAAGGCACAGCGCAAGGCACGGCCCCGCGTCCTTGACGCATTTCTTTGCGAGATGCTTGGTGTTGTTACTCATCAAAATCGAACTCCTTAGAGGGTCGTTGTTTAGGTACATGCCGCCGCGGCAGAGCAGGGCGGCAGGGTAAGTGTCCCATGCCGTGCGGACACGTATGCAAGCTCATACCAAACTGCCAATTCAAATCGTCACACATCTAAAACACGAACGATCGATCTGTTATCCTGGCGCCAACATAGTCTTTCGAAAGGTTTGGCCGGGATGACTACGCAGCAGCAGATTGATATTGAATTCGACTCGCTTGCACGCGAGAACGATTCACCCAAGCTCATCGCCAACTCGAAGGCGACAGGCGGAACACTACTATCCGTTATCAAAGAGCAGCTCTCAACCTGCAGCTCTTTTGACTTTTGCGTAGCGTTTGTTGCAGACGGCGGCCTTCAAATCCTGGTCGAGACGTTCCAGGAGCTCAAACAGCGTGGCATTAAGGGCAGGCTGCTCACGTCCACCTATCTCAACTTCAACTCACCCGACGCCTTTCGCAAGCTCCTGGAATACGACAACATGGAAGTTCGCGTATTCCAAGGTAATTTGCATGCCAAGGGATATATTTTTGATAAGGGCGAAACCAGCACGGTCATCGTCGGCAGCTCGAACATGACGCAGACCGCCCTCACCTGTAATAAAGAATGGAACGTGCTGTACCAGACTGTCGAGAACAGCCGCTTACTCGGCGAACTGAGGGGCGAGTTCAATTCGTTGTGGAACGACACCTCAACCGTTTTGCTTTCCCAAGACTGGATTGAGAACTATGCCGCATATCGATCGGCACGTCCGCCAAAGCCCAAATCGAAACCGACATTCAGATCTGCGGAAACGCCGGCGCAGAATGACCTCGAAGAAATCAAGCCCAATAAAATGCAGCAACGCGCCCTTGAGGCGCTCGGTGTAATCCACCGCAAGGGCGAGACCCGCGCCCTGCTGGTCTCGGCAACCGGCACCGGCAAGACCTTCCTTTCGGCGTTCGACGTGCTCGCAACTAAACCCCGGCGCGTCCTCTTTCTTGCGCACCGCCGGCGCATTATCGACGCCTCCCGCGCAAGCTACGAACGCCTTTTAGGTAGTACCTATACGTTCGACACCTATCAAACTGGCAAGAATATAAGCAATGCTACCTGCGTGTTTGCCATGTGTTCTTCGGTCGCCAAACATCTGAGCGATTTCCGTCCCGATGAGTTCGACTACATCGTCATCGACGAGGCCCACCGCACGGGATCCCAGGGCTACCAATCCATCATGTCGCACTTTACGCCTCGGTTTTATCTGGGCATGACCGCTACACCCAATCGCACCGACGGCTATGACGTCTTTGCCCTCTTCAATCACGTCATCGCGTTCCAGATCACACTGCAGGACGCTTTGGCCGAGGAGATGCTAGTCCCCTTTCATTATTTTGGCATTCACGATCTGGAGATCGACGACGAAACGGTCGAAGATACCGCCTTGTTCGGACGCCTAACATCCGACGAGCGCGTGCGTCATATCACCGAGAAGATCGAAGAATATAGCGTCACCAAAAGCAACCGCAGGGGCTTAATTTTCTGCAATCGAAACGCCGAGGCCAAAGAACTGTCACACAAATTCAACGCTCTCGGATATCGAACGGTTGCGATTAGCGGTCAAGATCCCGATGAAGTCCGCGATGCCGCTATCAGCCAGCTTGAAGCCGGCGAGCTCGAGTACATCTTCTCGGTCGATATCATGAACGAAGGCGTCGACATCCCCTCGCTCAATCAGATCATCATGCTTCGACGCACCGACTCCGCAATCATCTTTATTCAGCAGCTCGGACGAGGTTTGCGCCTGAATGATGGTAAGGAATACGCACTGGTGCTCGACTTTATTGGCAACTACCAGAACAACTTCTTGGTGCCCATCGCGCTTTCGGGTGACAAAACGTATAACAAAGACCGCCTGCGCCGTCTTGTTCAAGAGGGCGATTCGGCGATCCCCGGATGCTCGACCGTGAGCTTCGATCGTATTTCCGAGGCACGCATTTACAAGGCCATCGACGGCGGCGATTTCACCTCCGTCAGGTTTTTGAAAAACGAATATCTCGACTTGCGCCAAAAACTCGGCAAGATTCCCTCGTTGCTCGAATTTGATCGTAACGGCTCCATCGATCCGCTGCTTATCTTCAAGAATAGTGGCCTGGGGTCCTACCACGCATTTCTTTCCAAATACGAGCCAGACTACACGGTTCAATTTTCCTCTGATCAAACCAAGATTCTCAAATTTATTTCTCAAAAACTTGCCGCGGGCAAGCGATTCGAAGACCTCTATTTGCTTCAAACGCTCGTCGAAGCCGGACACGAGGGCTATCGGCATATGCGCGAGGCTGCGTTTAGAAATTACCGCGCACAGCTTAAGGACAGCGCCGTTAGGTCGGCAATCGCTGTCCTTAAGGGCGACTTTGCCACTCCTAAGGATTTCGTTTCCCTGCTTATTGACGATGGTACCGGACCTCGTCTGACCGAAGCGTTTGCGAGCGCCCTGCGCAACGCAGAGTTCAAGCGTCAGACTCTCGAGGTGCTGGATTTTGGTATTGCGCGCAACCGACTCGACTATGCCGAGACGTACGAAAACACAAATTTCGTTCTCAACGCCAAGTACACGTACGAAGAGGTTTGCCGCTTGATGAACTGGGAAAAGAACATCAACGGCCAAAATCTCGGCGGCTATTTTTACGACGAGAAGACCAATACATTCCCCGTGTTTATTAACTATGACAAGGCACCCGACATTAGTGAGTCAATTCAGTATGAAGACCGCTTTGTTTCGCCGAGCAAGCTCATCGCAATCTCGAAGGGCAACCGCAAGCTCAACTCCCCCGAGATTCAGCGCCTGAAGACATGGCCGGAAAACGGCCTGAAGACGTATTTGTTTATGCGAAAGAACAAGGACGATAAGGGTGGCAAGGAGTTCTATTTCTTAGGCGAAATGCATCCGACCGGCGAGTTCGAAGCTATTAAAACTAAGAGCGGCGACAACGCCGTCGAAATCGAATATGAGCTCAACGCACCCGTGAGGCAAGACATTTACGAGTTTATGCTCAGCGATTTGAGCGCGGCCGAGTAACAAAAAGGAGCGAGCCGCCATGTGACGCCCGCCCCTTTCTTACTTAAGCCCGAGTTTCTTTTCGAGCTCCCTAACGACTTTAACGTCCGCCGGAAGCCAATCGACATCCCACAGGTTATTGGTATCGAGCCACTTCATGTCCTCGTGAGCATGCTCTTTGAACTCCCCCGAAAGAATGGTAGCCAGGTAGCACTGCATCGACAGGTGGAACGTCTCGTAATCGTGTTCGACCGTGCAAAGATAGTCGAGGTTACCGATCGTGACCTCGAGCTCTTCTTGAATCTCGCGCACGATTGCCTGCTCGCCGGTCTCGCCCGGCTCGAGCTTGCCGCCCGGAAATTCCCAGCCGTCTTTAAACTCGCCATAGCCGCGCTGGCAGCTCAGGATTTTCCCGTCCTTCTGAATAATCGCTGCTGCAACATTGATTGATTTCATAACTAGCCATCACCTCTCCAGTTGAGCCCAACCAGTATAGGCGATCGACCGCCCGCCATGCCCCAGTCGCCTGAAAACCGCCTGCTCGACCAACCCTTGACGCCGTTTTACACCGGTACCCCATCCACCGCTATCGAGGTCTAATACTTTTCCGCGAAGTGAACG
>URMR01000018.1 GCA_900548935.1 uncultured Collinsella sp. | reverse complement strand
GCGGCGGCAGCCAGATCGCGCGCCGTCGCAACAATCTCTGCGGCAGGCACGTCACACATCGACTCGGCCCACTCGGGCGTCCAAGCACGGGCCGCCTGCGCCAGCTCGTCAAAACCCGTGGTGTAGCGGGCAACAAACTCGTGGTCGTACAGGCCCTCGGCAATCAACACGTGGACAATACCCAACAGCAGCGCCAAGTCGCAGCCCGGGCGCACGCGCAGCCAGCGGTCGGCAAGCGCGGCCGAGCCACTGCGCCGGGGGTCAACCACGATAATCTTCGCCCCGCGCCGGCGTGCATCGTTGAGCGCGTCAACGGCCCCCATCGTTGACGAATCGACAATGGAACGCCCCAGGTACATGATGCAGTCGGTATGCGCTAGGTCGGAGGCGGGGCTGTAGCCCAGGCTGTGCTCCCAACCGGTAAGTCGGCTTACCTCGCAGGCGCCGTCGGCACCGTACACGTTGGGCGAGCCCAGCGCATGCATAAGGCGATACGCCCAGTAGCGGTCGAACGAGGGAACACCGAGCGTCATGCCCAGCGCACGCGGACCATGCCCGTCAACAATCCCCAAAAGGCGCTCGGCAATCTGAGCAAACGCCTCGTCCCAGGTAATCGCATCGAACCCCGAGCCATCTCGGCGGCGTCGCATGGGGTGCACAATGCGGTCGCGCTCGTCAAACGGCATTGCCAGGCGATGCCGTCCGCGGGCGCACAGGGCACGCGCCGCGCACGGATGCCCCACAACCGGCAACTCAGCCATCACACGCCCATCCTCAACATGGGCTGCAAAGGCGCAATCGGCATAGCATCCCCCGCATGTCGTAACCACGGCGCGACCGTCACGCTTCGCAGCAGATGCCATCTCGATTACCCCTTTCACCAGCCAAACACAACAGGCCAACAGCCCGGGAACGAGCCCCAGGCCAAAAAAGCCTCCCGCACGGCAACGCCCCGCGGGAGGCCCAACGTCAAACAGACGATACCTTACGCCTCGGACTTCTTGGCGTAGACAAACCAGTAGCCGAGCGCGACCAGAACCGCGCCGCCCACGATGTTGCCCAGCGTGGCGGCGGACAGGTTAAACGCAATGCCCGCGGCGTTGAGCGCATCGGCGCCGGCGACGTCGGCGCCATAGCCGCACGCGTGCATCACAGCGCCCATAGGCAAAAAGTACATGTTGGCGACGCAGTGCTCAAAACCGCAGGCCACAAAGGCGGCGATGGGCAGCAGAATGCCCACAACCTTATCGACCACGGTCTTGCCGGCGGTACCGATCCACACGGCCAGGCACACAAAGATGTTGCACAGGATGCCACGGAAGAAGATCGTCACCCAGTCGACCGTCACCTTGCCGGCGGCGACGCTCACCATGGAATTGGCAACCGCCTCGCCGTTGAGCTTGTAAATGCCGGCCATGTACACCAAAAAGACGATGAACAGGGCACCGGCAAAGTTACCAAGCCACACGACGAGCCATGCCTTGAGCATCTGAGCCAGGGTGATCTTTTTGCTCTTGAGCGCGCAGACCATAAGCGAGTTGCCGGTGAACAGCTCGGCGCCGCACACCAGCACCAGCACCAGGCCCAGGCAAAAGCACAGACCGCCCACGACGCGCTGGGCGCCCCAGCCGAGTGTGCTATCGCTCAAGAATACGGTAAAGAACAGGCCACCGAAGGCAATGAACGCGCCGGCGAACATTGCCAACAGAAAGGCCTTAGCGACCGGCAGGTTAGCCTTGGTCACGCCGGCGGCCTCGGTCTTGGCCTCGATCGCGGCGGGCGCCAGGCAATCGGGAGCGGGATACTCCACCTTGGAATCTGCCATGTCAATCACTTCTTTCCTAATCAGCAGGGACAAGAGCTCCTATTGCTCTTGCCCCAAGCGGACAAAGTGGGAAAAGTCGTTGGCTGCCACGGCGTCGTACACGGCGTCGACGGCCTCAAAGACCTCCGGGGACATGGGGTTGTAGAACTCCGTGTCGCCCGGCTGAATCCCTATGAAGACGATATCTTCGCACGATTGCTCAATCTCTTCGATCAAAATCGACAAGGGAAGCGAATGCGTGGTGAACATCGACTTGCGGGCCACATCACGTTTGTCGAGCAAGCGGATGGCGCCGACGGGCAGCGCCATGTCGGCGGCATCGACCAAAACCAAACGCGGCGGACGCTCGCGCTTGACCTCGATGATGTCATCCTCGGGCGTCTGACCGCCGTCGATGGTATACCAGCCGGCAAGCGGCGCGTCCTCCATCTTTTTGGAGAGCACGGGGCCGGCGGCATCGTCGGCGCGCAGCACGCTTCCCGCCGTGAGCACGATACCCGCAAATGGGGCGCCGTTCACACGACCATCCACAACGCGACCCATTACTGCAACCTTCCCGTCAGATACACGCCCGACACATCGCGCACGCGCTCAACCAGATCGCGGAACTTCATCAGAAACGCGACCTGCTGGGCATGCAGGCCAAAGTCGTCGTCGAACACCGAGATGCCGGCCTTGGCCGAGCCGCGAAAACCGCGCTCGTCGAGCAGCGTGTCGCAGGCCTCGAGCAGCGACGGCACCGCCGCCTTGTCAAGCTGGCACTCGCCAAAGGAGCGGATGGCCTCGAACTTGGTCTTGGCCTCCCCCTCCGGCAGCGCGTCGACGAGCGAATAGAACACATCCACCGGCACCGACAGGCGCGGCTCAAAGCAATCGAGCACGCCGGTGTGGTGGCCCACGGCGAGCGTGTAGTACAGCACGTCGCAGGCCTCCTGGGGAACGTCTTCCTCGGTCTCCACAAACTTACGCGTGAGCTCATAGAAGACCACCTGGTCGGGCGCATGGCCCAGGCAGGGGTCGGCGACGCCCCCGGCGGCCTCGTCGCTTGCGCGCGAGGCATCGCCAAAGGAGCCGCCGAGCATACCGGGGCCCGCAAAGTAACCAGAGCGGTCCGTGAGCTCCATCTAGTGACCTCCGGCCAGCACCAGATCCTGCAGCGCCGAGTAGACCTCAACGCGGCGCGGATCGTCCTGCTTGTCGATGAGCAGCGCCATGGCACCGCGGATATCACCCTTGGGCGCGCCCTCGAGCGTATCCATAAACTCGTTGGCCAGGTCGCGGCCGTAACGGTAGCCGCTCATGGCGCGAGCCTCGCGCTCGATGGCAACGCGCAGCTTGTACGGCACGCCGGGGTGCAGGATATCGGCCTGCTCGCCGGCGGCCTCCACCGTGGTCTCGGCATGGAGCTTTTGGTCCAGCAGACCGAGCGCCATGGCAAAGCCGTAGATGGTCTGCGCGGGGCTGGGCGGGCAGCCGGGGATATAGACATCGACCGGCAGAATCTTGTCCGTGCCGCCCCAGACGCAGTAGTTGTCGTAGAAGATGCCGCCGGTGCAGCCGCAAGCGCCATAGGACACCACGATCTTGGGATCGGGGGCGGCCTCAAAGGCGCGCAGGGCCGGCATGCGCATAGCACGCGTCACGGCACCGGTGTACAGCAGCACATCGGCGTGACGGGGCGAGGGCACGACCTTGATGCCAAAGCGCTCGACGTCAAAGACGGGCGTGATGGAACCGAAGATCTCGATCTCGCAGCCGTTGCAGCCGCCGCAGTCAACACGGTAGACGTACACCGAGCGCTTGATCTTCTTAAGAAGGGTCGCCTTGGCCTTCTCGATGCTCTCGTCGAGCTCGATCTTGGTCGGGCGGTACTGAAGCCGCTCGGGCAAAAGCGTGGGTTCGGCCATGGTTACTCCTCCTTCGTATCAAAATCCATGATGATGCCCTCGACCGGCGCCGGACCGGCGGGAATCTCGGGCGCATCGGGGTTGAGCTCGCGGTCGATATACTCCGGGTTCACGCCGTGGCCGCCCAGATACTCCATGCCGGGGCCCTGGGGCTCGCCGGACGCAAGCGTCTCGTTGGCAGCCATGCCGTGCGCGTTGCCGGTCTTTACGGCCGATGCGGCGCGCAGGGCGTCGAGCTCGCGCTTGCACTCCTGGCACATACCGACGGTACGGGCGGCCTGCTCGGCCTCCATGCCGCCGGTCTTTTGCAGCAGGCGCTTGGCGTAGTCGATCTCCTTGTGCGGGGCAAACGGCTTGCCGCAACGCGAGCAGTGCTCGAGCGTATAGACGCTCTTGCTGGTGAGGTCGTCCTTGCTCATGACGGCCAGCTCAAACTCCTCGGTGAGCTTGATGGCCTCCATGGGGCAGGCTTCCTCGCAGCGGCCGCAGAAGATGCAGCGGCCGTAGTCGATCGACCAGGTGATGGTGTCGGCCGCAAGGTCGGTGTCCATGCGAATGGCATCGGCCGGGCACGCCACGCCGCAGGCACCGCAGGCGATGCAGAGTTCGGCATTGTGCTCGGGCTTGCCGCGCATGTCCTTGTTGGTGGGGAACGGCGCAAACGGGTACTTGACCGTCGCGTCGCCGGCCTTGGCGTTAACCTTCCAAAGCTTCAGCATATTAGAGCGCCTCCTCATCGAGCGGAGCGGCCATGGTGCCCTCGCCCGCAAGCGGCGACTTGTCGCGCCAGACGTTCTCGAACTGCTCCTTGTCGAGCACGTGGTCGCGCTTGGCGGCGACATCGGTCACCGTCACGCGGTCGGTGCAGGAGTAGCACGGGTCGAGCGAACCGACGATCAGCGCAGCGTCGCCCACGGTGTTGCCGCGGAACATGTAGCGCAGGACCGGCCAGTTGCTGTACGTGGCGGCCTTGGCGCGCCAGCGGTAGCACTTCTGGTTATTGCCGAGCATGGCCCAGTGCACGTCCTCGCCGCGCGGTGCCTCGGTGGCGCCGATGGCGTACTTGTGCGGGGTGTACTCCCAATCCGTGGTGAGGATGGGGCCCGACGGGCAGTTCTCGAGCATGGTCTCGATCATGTCGATCGAATCGTAGACCTCCTGGATGCGGACGGCGGTGCGGCCGAAGGCATCGCAGGTGTCTGCCGTGGCAGCATGCATCTTCTGGACATCCGGATCGGCGTAGCCGTCGAAGGGATGGTCAAAGCGCACGTCGCGGGCATAGCCCGAGCCACGCATGAGCGGGCCGACCGGCGAGAAGTCGCGAGCAATCTTGCGGTCCAGAATGCCGATACCACTCGTACGCTCGATAAAGTTGGGCGTGGAGAGCAGCATGTCGACGAGCTCCTGAACCTCGGAGCGCAGCTGGTGGATGGTCGTGAGCGTGGAGAGCTTCTGCTCGGCCAAAATGTCACGACGCACGCCGCCGATCACGTTGAGGCCGTAGGTCT
Source organism: uncultured Collinsella sp. (assembly GCA_900548935.1). Lineage (GTDB taxonomy): Bacteria > Actinomycetota > Coriobacteriia > Coriobacteriales > Coriobacteriaceae > Collinsella. The sequence goes on along the minus strand of URMR01000018.1, from coordinate 15,714 downwards.
TGCGGTGACCGGAGAGCTTCTCGGCCAGGTCCATGGACTTCTCGCGGACGCGGAAGAACTGCTGGAAGCCGGAATCGAAGCCGGTGTAGTGCGATGCGAGGCCAATGTTGAGCAGGTGCGAGTGCAGGCGCTCGACCTCGAGCATGATGGCGCGGATGTACTGCGCACGCGGCGGGACGTGAATGCCCTGGGCGCGCTCGACAGCCTCGGCGTAGGCCACCGAGTGGGCGCAGCCGCAGATACCGCAGATACGGTCGGCAAGGAACGTCACGGCATCATAGTTCAGGCGCGTCTCGGCGACCTTCTCCATACCGCGATGCACGTAGAACAGGCGGTAGTCGGCATCGACGATCGTCTCGCCCTCCACGAACAGGCGGAAGTGGCCGGGCTCGTCGGAGGTGATGTGCAGCGGTCCCATGGGGACGAGCGTAGTCTCCTTGCCCTTGGTGTCGGCCAGGAATTCGTAGTTTTCCATGTCGCTCGCGGGGGCGGGGCGGAAACGGTAATCCATCGAATCCTTGCGCAACGGGTACAGCCCGCTGGGCCAATCGTCGGGAAGCACCAGGCGACGGCGATCGGGCAGACCCTCGGGAATCAGGCCAAACATATCTCGCAGCTCGCGCTCGCCCCACACGCAGGCGGGGACGAACGGCGTCACGGACGGGAACGTCATCTTGGCGGGATCGACCTCGGCACGCACGGTAACCCAGCCGGGGTCCTCCCCCTCCATGGAGATGACGTAGTACACGGCGTAACGGCCGCACAGGCTGCGCTCGTCGTTGCCGACAATCACAGGAATCCAGCCGTAGCGCTCGTAGTACAGGTAGTGGACGGCCTCGGGCAGCTTGTCCTGCTTGACGGTAATCGTCAGCTGGTCCTCGCACTGCCACTCGACCTTCTCGATGCAGCCCGGAACGGCGCGGCGCAGGGCCTCGACATGGCTCTCGCAGCGGCGCGCGTAGACCTTCTTTTCAAGTTCTGCCATGGTGTTAATTCACCTCGCTTGTCTTGGTCTGGGAGCTAAACACCATGCGGTAGAGAGGCGCCTCGTGGAGCTCTTCGACGCTCTGGTTCAAAACGATGGACGTTGCATCCTCGACGCCGCTCGTGATGGCGACCGGCGTGGCGATACCGAACCACATGACCACGATCGCGAGGGCGATCTCGGGGATGATCATGAGGGCGGGCACCTCGTGGCGTTTCATGCCCTCGGGCGCCTTGCCGAAGATGGACTTGAGCGCGATGCCGGTAAGGGCGAAGTACACGCCGGTGAGACCGATGGCCACGAGCACGACCACCCAGATGGGACCGGACTGGACCCCGGCCACGAAGGTGAGGAACTCGGAGATGAACAGGGCGAACGGCGGGAAGGCGGCGAGCGCGAGCAGGGCGATGATGGTGAGCGCTGCCGTGACGGGAGCGATCTCGACGACGCCCTTGATCTTGTTCAGGTCGCGGGTGTGGTAGATGTGCTGGATGTTACCGGCCATGCAGAAGGCGAGCGCCTTCGTGAAACCGTGGAAGATGCAGTGCAGCAGGCAGGCGGCGATACCGAGCGGACCACCGATACCCAGGCACAGCGCGACCACGCCGACGTTGTCGACGGAGGAGTACGCGAAGCGGCGCTTGATATCGTCCTGCTTAAAGATGCACAGGGCGGCCACCAGGATGGACAGCGTGCCCAGGATGAGCAGGAGCGTACGCGGATAGGTGTCGCCCACCGTGATGATGGACAGGGAGTAGAAGCGGATGATCACCAGCATGGCGCACTTGAGCAGCACGCCCGAGAGCAGCGCGGAGACCGGGCTCGGAGCCTGGGAGTGCGCGTCGGGCAGCCAAGTGTGCATGGGGAACAGGCCCGCCTTGGTGCCGAAGCCGATGACGATGAACGCGAACGCGAGGCGCACGAGCATCGGGTCGAACTGGTCGGCGTAGGGCATGATGGAGGTGAGGAAGGCTGCCTCATGCGCGTTGGGCATGATATCGGCGGCGTTCGCGTAGATGAGCAGCGTGCCGAACAGGCCGAAGGCCACGCCGGCGGTGCAGACCATCGCGTACTTCCAAGACGCCTCGAGCGCCTGCTTGTTCTTGTAGATGCCCACGAGGAACACGGTCGACAGCGTGGTGGCCTCGACCGTCGCCCAGGTGAGGATGATGTTGTTGGACAGGCAGGCGAGCAGCATCGTGAAAACGAACAGGCTAAACAGCGCGTAGTACTGCTTGGTGCGCTCGGCCGGCATGGTCTTCTCCTCGATATCGATCTTGATATAGGAGATGGAGTACACGCCGGTGATGAACCCGATGATGCCTACCAGAAGGACGAAGATCGACGAGAGCGAATCGAGATGGAGCCACAGGCCCAAAGCGTCGATATTCTGCCCGCTCGAGAGCATGGTTCCCGCGGTGACGACCGAAAGGACGAGGGTCGCCGCGACGGAGATGGTGTTGAGCCCCGCAAAGACGCTGTAGGACGTCGTCTTGGGGAGCGCAGCCATAATCAGGGAGAACACGAGGGGACAAGCGAGCAGGGCGACCGTCAGCATTGAAACATCCATGGCCTACCCCTTCAATTCGGTCAGGTCGTGGGAGTCGAGCGACTTGGTGTCGTTCCAGATCCTCACGACGACGGCGGACATGATGATGACGGCGAAAATGGCGTCGGTGGCGATGCCGATCTCGATGATCTCGGGGGCCGTGGGCGCGAGCAGGGCGAGCGTCACGTGGCTACCGTTCTCCATAAGGCAGTACCCGAAGATTTGCTTGAGGATGTTGCGCTGGGAGATGATGCACGTGAGGCCGACGAAGAAGTGCGCGAAGCTGATGGCGAGGGCCGGAGTAGCCACCTCAGCGGTGGGCAGGCTCAGGCGCGTGACCACCGCGAAGCAGATGGCCACCTCCAGACCGGTGAGGATGATGGTCCAGGCCGGCTTGATGGAGGAGGTCAGCGTGCTATCGGCAGGCGAACCCATCTTTTTGTAGGCACGGTTGAGAATGAACGGAACGAGGATCACCTTGGTGACGAAGGCCGACGCGGCCCACATGAGAAGCTCGGTGGCACCGGTGGTGAGGCCCAGGGTGAGCAGCACGCCCACCAGGACAACCGACTGGATCGCGTACCACTTAATGGCGGACGGGATGGTCTTCGAGACGACCACCATGGTGGAGGTCACGATCAGAAGACCGCCCAGGATATTGACTAACGAATAACCCATGTCCTACCTCCTAACCCATCCAACTAGAGGACAGAGGACCGGCGACGACGACCATGATCATGAGGACGACGAACACGAACGCCATGGCGCGCGGAAGGGGCTGGCCGGCGGCCACGGTCTCGCTCGGCTCACCGGGCAGGACCTTACCCATCCAACGCAGGAACCATGCGAAGGTGGCGACGGTCTCGACGACCATGACGCACACGAGGACGAAGATGACCGTGTTGGAAGCACCGACCGCGAAGCCACCGGAAATAATCTGGAACTTGGAGAAGAACGTGCTCATGGGGGGCACGCCGGCGATAGCGGTCGCGGCGACCGCGAAGCCCACGCCCGTGACCGGGTACTTCTTCATGAGGCCCTGGATCTTGGGCAACATACGGGTTCCCAGCGTGAAGCTGAGGGAGCCGGCGATGAGGAAGAACAGGGTCTTGGTGAACGCGTGGTTGAAGATGTGCTCGACGGCGCCGTTGAACGCCATCTGGCTTCCGAACACGGAGAGGCCCAGGCCGAAGAACACGTAGGCGAGCTGCGCGATCGTCGAGAAGGCGAGCAGGCGCTTCATATCCTTCTGGGGCAGGTACATGAGGAAGCCGAAGAGCATGGTCACGACGGCGTCGATGATGGCGACCCAACCGACGATCTCGGGGATATCGCCGGCACTCGCAAGAGCGCGGGCGAACACGCACACGCCGACCTTCACCATGGACGCGCCATGGAGGTAGGCGGAAACGGGCGTGGGGGCCTCCATTGCGGAGGGCAGCCACATGTAGAGCGGGAACTGGGCGGACTTGGCCCAAGCGGCGAACAGGATGAGCAGCAGCACGACGGTCTTCATACCGGAATCGAGCTGGGAGATCGCGCTCAGCGCGAACGTGCCGGTTCCGGCGAACAGGAAGGCCGCGCCGATGTAGAGTCCCAGAGCGCCGATATGGGTGATGATGAGCGCCTTCATACCGGCCTTCTTGGCCGTGGGCGTCATGTAGTAGCTGATGAGGCCCCAGGAGCACACGCCGGTGATCTCGAAGAAAACGAGCTGGCCGACGATGGTGGAGCTGTAGGCGAGACCGGCCATGGCGCCGATGAACGTGGAGAAGTACACGTAGAAGCGGCGACGGGGCGCGTCGGGATGCTCCTTGTTCTTATCGCTCATGTACGGGAACGAATAGATGACGACGAGCAGGCCGATAGCGACGAACGCGGGTGCGAGCAGCGTGCTCATCCGGTCGAATATGAAGCCCATGACCAAGGTCTGGCCCATACTCGCCCAGGTTACATCGACCGCGTTCATGCCGTTTCCGGCAAACGTCGCGGCCAAGCCAACGGAAGCGACCGTGGCGATGCCGCCGGCAAAGGCGCAGATCCATTTAGCGTAGGGACGCGGCAGCATGACGATGAGCAGGGAGCCCAGCATGGGGACGGCGATCGCCACCATGGCAAAGAGGGACAAGCTCGATTCGATTGACATAGTTTCTCCCTTCTCCCTACACGCCTACGACGACGAAGACGAACGCGAGGACCGCGATGCCGACGACGGCCCAGGTCTGGTTACCGAGCACCTTGAAGCGCGAACGGGAAACGGAGTTCTCGAGCACGCCGCAGACAACGAAATCGACCAGGCACTTGACAAGGAAGACGACGGCGCCCACGAGAGCGGTGACGCCGATGGTCGCGGGCTCTCCCCAGGGGATGAAGATGGAGGTGAACCAAGCGACGACCACGACCTGCTTCATGCCCATGGCGAGCTTCATCATGGCCAGGGACGGGCCGGAGAGCTCGGCGAGCGGGCCCTCCTGGAGCTCCTGCTCGGCTTCGGCCTGATCGAACGGAAGCTTGCCGAGCTCCATATAGCAGGCGGCCGCGAAGGCGACGCCGGCGAGGATGACGGCGACGACGCTCGAGACGTTGCCCGTAACGATGTGCTGACCCATGGTCGCAATGTCCGTGGAGCCGCACACGATGGCGACGGTAAACAGCGCGATGAGCATGGACGGCTCGATGAGCACGCTCATGAGGAGCTCGCGGATACCGCCGAAGCCCGCGTAGGCATTGGAGGAATCCACGCCGGACAGCGCGAAGAAGAAGCGGGACAGCGCGAGCGCGTACATGATGGTGATGGCGTCACCAAAGACGGGCATGGGGCTCTGGAGCGTGAACATGGGCAGGCCCATGGCGAGCATAAACGACACCGCGAGGAACAGCGGCGGCATGATGCGCAGCACGAAGCTCGAGTCGGAACTCACGGACTCGGGACGCGCCATGAGCTTCGCGAGGTCCCGGTAATCCTGAAGGATGGACGGACCGCGGCGATTGTGCATCTTCGCGCGAATCACACGGGCGAGGCCGGAGAAGAAGGGCGCGACCAGCATGACCACGAGGCCCTGCGCCATCGCAAGAACGATGTTCATAATATCCTCTCCCCTCTCTAGACCATGACCACGGCGAGCACGAGGAAGACCACGAGCGCCGCGACGATGTAGCAGATGTATACGGAGTAGTTGCCGCCCTCGATCTTGGAGGCGAGGCCGGCCAGCTTGTCGGCACCCTCGCTCGGTGCATCGACCAGGAAACGGTCGGGCAGGGGCTCGACGCCCTGGGCGACACCGGTGAGCTTCTGGAACACGTGCGCGATGGACCAGCAGATCTTGGTGCATACCTCGCGCAGGGTGTAGAGCGGGCCCATGAAGAGTTCGACGTCGGACGCGAAGCTCGTGGCGACGACGGGCATGTGCTCGTTGGGCTCGTAGCCGCACGCCCAAGGGTCGGTCTTCTTAGCGGGGGCCTTGGTGCCGAGGCAGGACCTCAACACGAACGCGAGGCCGGTGAGGACCACGAGCGCGATGGCGATCGCGGGGGTGGAGGTGGCGGCACCGGAAATCTCGTTCACGAGAGACACGCCCGAGGTGGCTGTGACGGCGGAGCCGGCAAGCACGCTCTGGGCGACGTCGCCCAGAACCGGGGCGATGACCGGGGAGCCGATTCCCAGTACCACGCAGATGGCCGCGAGGAGCATCTGCGAGAACAACATCGGAGCCGGGGACTCCTTGGCGTTCGCGGCCTCCTGGGAACGAGGGCTGCTCGCGAACGAGACGCCGTAGGCCTTCACGAAGCACGTGACGGCCAGGGCACCGGTGATGGCGAGGGCGGCCGCGGAGGCGACGGCGAACACCATGACGACCGGGTCGGAGAGCGTCGAGATGTTGAACAGGGACTGGTAGGTGAACCACTCGGAAACGAAGCCGTTGAGCGGCGGGATGGCCGAGATGGCAAGGGCACCGATGAGGAAGCAGACGGCCGTGACCGGCATGCGGCGGAACAGACCGCCCATCTTCTCCATGTTGCGCGTACCCGTGGCATAGAGCAGGGAGCCCGCGCCGAGGAACAGCTCGCCCTTGAACATGGCGTGGTTGAGCGTGTGGTAGAGGGCGGCCATGAGCGCGATCGTCGCGATGACGTCGTTGCCCAGGGCGTGCGCCGTCATGGACGCGCCGACACCGAGCAAGATGATGCCGATGTTCTCGACGGAGTGATAGGCAAGCAGGCGCTTGATGTCGTGCTCGTGGAGGGCGTAGACGACACCCAGGACCGACGAGATGGATCCGAAGACCAGGACCATGAGGCCCCACCAGAGCTGGACGCCCGAACCCGCGAGCAGGTCGAGACCGACCTTGAGGATTCCCAGGATGCCGATCTTGATCATGCCGCCGGACATGAGGGCGGACACGTTGGACGGCGCCTCGGGGTGCGCCTGGGGCAGCCAGGAGTGCAGCGGAATGATACCGGCCTTCGCGCCAAATCCGAAGAACGCGAGGACGAAGCACGCGGAGGAGACGGCGGGTCCAAAGTCATGCGTACGGAAATCACTGAAGCTGAAGGAACCGCCCACGCCGTTGGTCATGAGCAGGAAGCTCGCCATGATGAGAACGAAGCCCACGTGCGCGATGACGAAGTAGAGCCAACCGCCCCTAATGGAGTTCTTGTTCTCCTCGATAACGACAAGGAAGTAGCTCGTAAGGGACATGAGCTCAAAGGCGACCAGGAACCAGAACACGTTGTCGGCGGTGATGACGAGCATCATCGAGGCGACGAAGGTGTTCATAAAGAAGCCGGCGCGCCCGACCTTGCCCGGGTACTCGTCGAAGTAGGACAGACCGTAGATGAAGCCCGCAAAGGCGAGAATCGAGATGAGGACCACGATCAGGCCCGCAAGGCCGTTGAGCAAGAGCTCGAGACGGGCGAACGGGAAGAAGAAGACCGTGTTGAGGGACGAAACGTCGCCAAGCACGGCCTCGAGGCCCGCGATGAACGACAGCACGGCCGCGACGGCGCCGATAAGGCAGCCGGCGGTCTTGGCGGCGTTATCGGCCTTGATCAGCAGAACCGAGGCGAGCGCACCGATGCACGAGACGGCAAGCGATGCGATAAACAGCGTCATGCTATCCATTGTTTACGCTCCCTTCTGCTTTCTCGGACAGGCCCTGGGCCACAGCGGTAACGTCGACGACCGGACCGTTTTCGATCGAGCGCAGGCGCTTGGCCTCGTCGAGCTCGCGATCGGCCGCGCCGCCCATGACGGTCAGCGCCTTGGTGGGGCACGCCGCCACACAATGCGGGCCGTCCGGATCGAAGGCGCACAGGTCGCACTTGACAGCACAGGTGTACTGGCCGGGAGCCCACGTAAGCAGGCTGCTCAGGGACTTAGGATACGAAGGCGTCGGGTCGCACATGCCTGCGACACCGGCGATAGACGTGCCATCGGGATGGATGGCTCCGAAGGGGCACGCGATGGCGCACAGTCTGCACCCGATGCACTCCTGCTCCTTGACGTGGATGCGATCGCCATCGTGCTCGATGGCATTCACCGGGCAAACCTCGGCGCAGGGGGCACCCTCGCAATGGTGGCAGGCAAGGGCGGCCGAAATACCGCCGGTCTTCACGAGCGCCAGGCGCGGCGTATCCTGAAGACCCTGCATCCGGTGAGCGTCGGCACAGGCGGACTGGCATGTTCCGCAGCCGATGCACCTCTCCGGGTTGATGTCGATGAAGCGGTTCATCCCCACTTCCTTTCAAAATAACGGGCCGGGATCCCGAACGTACGGGACGCCCGGCCCAAAAAGCCAACGAGAACGGGACTACACGATTTGGTTCACGTGCGTCTCGTCGTCGAACTTGGCGGCGCCGGGCTCAACGTCCTGGGGAGCGGCGGCGTCCACCAGAGCCTGCTTGAGCTCGGTGTACTGACGCTCGACCTCGCCCTCGGCCCAGACCTGGTCGGCGATAGCGTCGACCTGGCAGGCGGAGAACTTGTCCTCGGGCGTATGCGAGACCGGGTCGACCTTGTGCATGGTCAGCTCGTTGCACTTGCCGATCCACCACTGGTAGGTCATATAGACCGTGCCCTTGTTGATGCGGTCGCTCACGTCGGCGCGGCTGTATACCTGGCCGCGGCGGCTGTGGATCGAGACGATGTCGCCATTCTTGATGCCGCGTGCCTGGGCGTCCGCGGGATTCATGCGGACAAAGCCGGGCTCGTCGGCAAGCAGTGCCAGCGTCTTGCAGTTGCCGGTCATCGAGCGGCAGCTGTAGTGGCCGACCTCGCGGACGGTGCACAGGATGAGCGGGTACTCATCGTCGGGAAGCTCGGAGGGCGCCTCCCAGTCGTGTGCCATCAGGTTGGCGCGGCCGTCCTTGGTGGTGAACTTGCCACCAGCGAACATGTCGGGCGTACCGTGGTCGTTCACATCGGTGCTCTTGACGGGCCACTGGGCGTAACCGCCCTCGGGAGCCATCTTCTCGTAGGTCGCGCCCACAAAGTTGGGGCACAGACTAATGCACTCGTTCCAGATCTGCTCGGTGTTGTCGTAGTGCATGGGGTAACCCATACGCGTAGACAGGTCCGCGAAGATCTCCCAGTCGTGACGGCACTCGCCCTTGGGCGGAACAGCCGCGTCAAAGTGCTGGAAGCTACGGTCGGATGCGGTAAAGACACCCTCGTGCTCGCCCCAAGAGGTGGCGGGCAGAATGACGTCGGCGAGCATGGTCGTCTGCGTCATAAAGATGTCCTGGCAAATGAACAGATCCAGCTCGGAGAGCGTCTTGCGCATACCGGCCGAATCGGGCTCGGTCTGCACCGGGTCCTCGCCGTAGTTGTAGAAGCAGTGCACCTTGCCCTCGTCGACCAGGTGGCCCAGGTCGGTGAGCTTGTAGCCCTCCTCGAGCGGGAGCTTTTCCTCGGGCACGCCCCAAGCCTTGGCAAACTTGGCACGCACTGCCGGGTCGGTGACCTTCTGGTAGCCAGGGTACAGGTTGGGCAGCATGCCCATATCGCAGGAGCCCTGGACGTTATTCTGGCCACGCACGGGCGCGAGACCGGAATTGGGTTTGCCGATCTGGCCGGCAACGCAGGCGATGGAGGCGATGGTGTGCACCGTCTTCAGGTTCTGCTTCTGCTGGCATACGCCCATGCCCCAGCCAATGATGGCAGAGGGCTTCGCCGTGGCGTACATCTCGGCAGCTTGGTGGATCAGCGCGGGCTCGACACCCGTGATGTCCTGTACAGATTCGGGAGTGTAGTTCTTGATGGTCTCCCACCATTCGTCAAAGCCGTTCGTGTGCTCGGCGACGAATTCCTTGTCGTAGAGGCCATCGTTGACCAAGCAGTTGGCAAAGGCGTTGAGGAACGCAACGTTGCAACCGTTCTTGATCGGAAGGTAGAGATCGGCGATACGCGCGGTTTCGATATGGCGCGGATCGGCGACGATGATCTTGCAACCCTTTTCTTTGGCTCGCACGATACGCCTTGCGACGATGGGGTGCGAATCGGCAGGGTTATAGCCGAAGAGGAAAATGCAGCCCGCATCCTCCATACCGGGGATGGAGCATGACATGCAACCTGAACCAACCGTGTCCATCAGACCGAGGACAGTAGGGCCGTGTCAAGTACGGGCGCAGTTGTCCACGCTGTGGGTGCCGATGCACGCACGCGTAAACTTCTGCATGACGTAGTTCGCCTCATTGCCGCCGCCTCGCGAAGAGCCGGTGGTCATGACAGCGTTAGGACCATATTCGTCAATTATGGCCTGCATCTTAGATGCGGTGAAATCCAGTGCCTCGTCCCAGCTTACGCGCTCAAGATCCGCGCCCTTGGTGCGGCGGATCATCGGGTGCAGTACGCGAGGAGTCAAGATCTTGGTGTCGTTGATGAAGTCGTAGCCGCTCATGCCCTTAAGGCACAGCTCGCTCTGGTTGGTGATGCCGTTGAGCGGTTCGGTACCCACGACCTGGCCGTTTTGGACCAAGAGGTTAAACTGGCAACCGGCGCCGCAATACGGGCAGATCACTTTATGCTTCTCCATGACACCCTCCTTCCTTTCTCTGCTACCGAATACTCGGTACTTATTTGACAATCATTGGGCCTGTATGGCCACCCGCCTACGCCTCGTTTTCGATGGTGGCGCGGGCACGCTCGGCAGTCAGTTCTGCCAGACGCTCCTCGTCTACCAGGGTGAGGCCCTTGGTCGGACACGCCTCGGCACACGCCGGACCGCCGGGACGGTCCACGCACAGATCGCACTTGAGCACGAAGCTCTTAGTCTGCGAACCCACGCGCACGTCGCCCATCAAGACGGGGACTTGCGTGGTCGCCACGCTCACGGCGCCAAAGGGGCATGCCATGACGCAGCTCTTGCAACCGATGCAGTTGTCCTCATTGACGCCGATGCGATGGTTCTTTGGATCAAAGAACAAGGCGCCCGTAGGGCAGGCCTTGGCGCACGGAGCGTCCTCGCAGTGGTGACATGCCACCGGCGCGGAAATCTCGTAGGTGCGCGTTACTCGCAAGCGAGGTGCGGCGATGTTGCCGGGAATATCGTGTGCCTCGATGCACGCCGCCATACAGGTTTGGCACCCAATGCAGCGTGAAGAATCAGCCACGACTCGTTTATTACCCATGTTGTTCACTCCCTCCTGAATCCCATGCCGGAGAGACCCTGTCGACGTTGCCCCGGACCGCCCGTAGTCCGGCATCGACGTATCGAGTGCATGCGGCGAAACAGGCACTTCGATAGAATTCCTCCAACGATATACAGGTTAAATATACGCAGTTGCAGGGGGCAAACTTGAGCATAGGCCCTGCAATACGAGTGTATTGCAGGGGTTTTGGCAGGTTGGAATTATTCTCTAAAAGCTATAAAGGTGAGTGTATTACATGCGTACGCCCAAGAAAGATTTCACGCTCGTTTCTGGTGAATGTAGTACGTTTGTAATGTTGTTCACACTCGATTACTCTAGTGCAATAAAGTAGTGGTTATAAGATTGGCTATTATAGCCAATACTGTATTTGACCATTCATATTTCACGCTCATTAAGGGAGGCCAGTGATGTCATCGACGCAAAAACGAGCCATCCTGCAGGTGCGCATTCGCGAAGAGGACAAACAGCATGCCGAGCGCCTCTACGACGCCATGGGCACATCGCTCGCCGAGGCTGTCCGCCTTTTTGTCGCGCAGAGCATTTTGATGCGCAAGCTTCCCCTTCAGCCGGTCGCCGTGCGCTCAAAGGACGGCACCGCCGCCTATGGATCGCTCAAAGCATACGGAGATCCCAATCGCCGCTCCGAGGAGCGCAATGCCTGGATTGAGTACCTTGCTACAAAAAGCGACGATTCGATTTTGGGTCCCGAGGAAGTAGATATCCATGAGTAGCACCATCATCGACGAGACCGTCATCCTGCGCTACCTGCTTGACGACGACGAAGTTCTGTCACCGCGCGCCGCCAAGGTCATCGCCACGCGCACCGCTCGCGTCTACCCCGAAATCATCACACGCGTCGTGGTCACGCTGCGCGACGTCTATAAGGTTCCCCGCGTTGAGATTGCTGCGGCCTTGAAAAGGCTGCTCGATGACGTCATGGTCGACGAGCCCACCGTTGTCGCCCTTGCCGTCAAACTCTTTGGCAAGACCCATATGGACTTTACCGACTGCCTCCTCGCAGCCCGAACCGCCATCTACAACGATGATGTCGTGAGCTTTGGCAAGCCCATCATTCAAGGCATGATCGATTACCGCCGCAAGCGCCAAACCGCTGCCGAAGTCCGCGACCGCGCCGCCGAAGCCCGCAGCCGAAGCACCGACTCCACCATCGACAAGCTCCGCCACCAATCCCGCCACTAACCGGCAGGCAACGGCATCACCCGCCCCTCAGCCCCATCCCCACCTAAGTTGCGGTGAAATAGTTCCTGGATTTAGGCTTATTCGAGCTTTTCAGGAACTATTTCACCGCAACTTTCTGTAAGGGTGGTTTTTAGTGCCGCCGAGGGACACTAATCAACCATTTGCCGATATGTTTGGCTCTAACTCATGACTCTGACCTGCCCCGTCAAGCTTTTGGTCAGTTCATGGCAAGGTCTGGCGGACCAAATATGGGATAGCGTAGTGTCATTCACTCCCCCTCGAGACCATAGGGTCGAAAATGAGTCATGATATACGCTGTTCCAAACCGCAAACAGAGCTGTTCTTCCGGTTATTCGAGGCCCATCATGGCGGGCACCTGTTTGTAGCTGCCAAAAAATGGGATGAACGCTGTGCCTACGCGCTCATGCAAAAAGAGATGATTATTCGACTCTACAACCATGTCTACGCTGATCCAGCGTATTGGAATGACCTCGGCGTCGAAGATCGCATCTTCCAATTGGCATCCGCTATTGCGGTCGTTGAACCGGATGCCGTGTTTTGTGGAGCAACGGCGGCACTGCTCTATGGCATCGGTTCTGCATATTCGCTTCTCGACAAGGTGCAAGTGCTGCTGCCGCGTTCTACCAGGCGTGATACGTATGAATTCGTTGAGTATCGTCGCTGGCGGCCGGGCGACGTATGGCAGCTCGGCCCGTTTACGTTAACGGATCCATATCGCACGGTGGTCGACATCGCCCGAACGAGCGCTTTTCGATATGCACTAGGCTATGTCGACGGGTTGGCTCGTGAGTACGGTGTCGAGCGTGAAGAATTGCGTGCATATGCACAAGCGAACTGCCGCGGACTGCACGGCATCGCGCGCGCATTTGACGTTTTTGAACACATGGATCGCAGATCGGATAACGGTGGAGAATCCGAAGCACGGGCGGCAATGATTCTGGCGGGAGTTGCCGCTCCCGAACTTCAGGTTGAAATCACTCGACCGGGAAACGCCGGCTATTATTTGGCAGATTACGGCTGGCAGATGCCAAACGGCTCTTGGATGCTGGCTGAGCTGCATGGATTGGGCAAGTTTGAGGACGATGCCCAGAATGATCCGGATCATACTGCGGCAAAAACCTATCAAGCTGCCCTCGTACGCGACGCGAACCTGCGTGCCATGGGCCACAACGTCATTCATTTCAGGCTCTCAGACACCTACGATGTCAAAGCGTTCGGCTCCATGATGCGCGGCTACGGTATACCAACCACAAAACCCTACGCAGACTCCTGACCGGCTGCCCTCATCTTCTCGACAACAGAACCCATCATCGACCCAGCCCGCTCGGCCTCAATAAGTTGCGGTGAAATAGTTCCTGAATAACAGCTTTTGCGGCTAATCCAGGAACTATTTCACCGCAACTTAAGAGGGGATGTGGAGTCCCCGGCATGTATATGAAAATGGCTCTGGTCCCAAAAGGAACCAGAGCCATTCATCTATCTTATGGAGCGGGCGACGGGAATCGAACCCGCGTCATCAGCTTGGAAGGCTGGGGTTCTACCATTGAACTACGCCCGCAAGATATGGTCGGGACGACAGGATTTGAACCTGCGACATCCTGCTCCCAAAGCAGGCGCGCTACCAAACTGCGCCACGTCCCGAAGGTGTTGAGCAGCTAAGGTCTAAACCTTGCGTGTCCCAAAGCGAAGGAAATTATAGGGGAGACTCCCCGCCTGTGCAAGCGCAGAAACCCTAGCTCCTCGAATGTGCAACAAAACGACTATGGAGCAGACCAATCACAAATGCCACCACGGCAACCGGCGCCCACGCGGCACCGATATTCGCCAGCGGCAGCACATCAAACGGTAGCCACGCGCCCGCGAAAAACGCATCGCGGACCGAAGTGATCACACTCTGCACGGCGACCACGCCGCCGACCCAGACCCACACCTGCGGATGCGCATCGCAAAAGCCGTGCACCAGGCCCATAAGCACCAGCACAATGGCAACGGGATACAAAGCGTTGAGCATGGGCACCGAGAACATAAGGATCATGTCGAGGCCCACATTGGAGAGAACGCACGAAAACGCTGCAAACACAAAGGCGAGAATCGCAAAGGGACGGCGCATGGCCTCCTCGGAAGCCTCCGCTCCCCCTTCGACCACATACGTCTCGCAGAAGTAACGCGAGCAGCAGCTGATAAGGCCGATGCAGACATTCATGCAGGCGAGGAAAAAGATCGCAAAGACCACGACCGTGCCCGCAAGGCCAAAGTGCATGGAGGCCGAACGGGCGAGGATGGCGGCGCCGTTGGTAGCGTCGGGCATCACGGTGCCGAGCTGCACACCGGCAAGGCCCAAGCCGCAGTAGATGATGGCCATGAGCACACCTGCGATCACACCGGAGCGCGAAATCTCGAAGGCCACGCGCTTGTCATCGGTAACGCCCAGTTCGTGAATGGTCTCGGCGATGATAATGCCAAAGGCAAGCGACGCGAGCAGGTCCATGGTCTGGTAGCCGGTCAAAAAGCCCTGCACGGCGGCGCCGGCATTGTAGGGAGCCTGCGGCGCGGCAGCGGGACCCAGCGGCGAGATCACGGCAGTACCCACAACCAGCACGATGAGCGCGATAAGCGCAGGGCCCGTAATGCGACCGAGTACGCGCGTGATGACACCCGGGCGCAGCGTGAGCGCAAACGCGACGACAAAGAAGCCAACGGCAAACACCAGGCGAGCCGTGCCGAGCGAGACGCCCTCGGGCAGCAGCGGCACCAGCATCTCGAAGGCCGTGGAGCTCGTGCGCGGAATAGCCAGGCACGGGCCGATGGCCAGATACACTGCCGCGACAAAGAACTCACCAAACTTGGGGTGCACGCGGCCGGCAAGCTCGCGCGCCGTTCCGGCAAGCGCCACGGCGATAAAACCCATGACGGGCAGGCCGATGGCGGCAATCAGAAAGCCGAGCATGGCGACCGGCGTGGCAGAGCCTGCCTGCAGCGCCAGCAGCGGCGGGATAATGAGGTTGCCGGCGCCAAAGAGCATCGAGAACAACGCAATGCCGACGGTAACGACATGGTCGGAGCGCAAACCGCGCGGAGCGGATGAGGCCATAGGCACACCTTTCAGGTCGAAACAAAAACGGGACGGGCAAAAACACCCGTCCCGCAAGTATAAACGGTCTAGCAGCTTTAGCAGGCTAAATCGCGCAAAGCGTCAATCGCGGTGTCGACTTCCTCGTCCGTGTTGAAATACCCAAACGAGAAGCGAACGATACCCTGGCGCTCGGTCCCGAGCGCGCGGTGCATGAGCGGAGCGCAATGGGCGCCGGGG
>URMR01000017.1 GCA_900548935.1 uncultured Collinsella sp. | reverse complement strand
CGCCAACAGCCCCTCGGGCGGCGCGGTGGCCACCATCGCGGTCCCCCTGTGCGGGGCCTGACGACTCAGGCCCCGCACAGGGGCGTGGCTCGCAACCAAACGCCTCCATCTTGAAATACGGGGAGTAAATAGCGAAATCGCAGGTGAAGGGGAGTAAAAGGCGAAAAAAGCCCCCGTCCCAGCACGGGAACGGAGGCTCGATAATCGGATTTACCCACCAATGTCGCTGGTGGCTTTGCCGTGACTCTCGTACGAAACGAAACTCAGGAGCACAGTACGGCACTCAAAAGAGCAGGTCAGAACCCTGTCGGCTTACTCCCACTCAATCGTCGCGGGCGGCTTGGACGTGATGTCGTAGCACACGCGGTTGGCGCCGGGGACCTCGGCAACGATGCGGCCAGAGATGCGGGCCAGCACGTCGTAGGGCAGCTTGGCCCAGTCGGCGGTCATGGCATCGCTGGATTCGACGGCGCGCAGGATGATCGGGCGCTGATAAGTGCGCTCGTCGCCCATAACGCCGACGGACTTGATGTCGGGCAGGACCGCGAAATACTGCCAGCAGCTGTGCTCGGAGTTGCGCTCGCCGGTCTGCTCAAACAGGCGCTGGTTGTAGGCATCGAGCTCCTCGCGTACGATAGCGTCGGCGTTCTTGAGGATCTCGAGCTTCTCCTTGTCAACCGCGCCGATGATGCGGATGGCCAGACCCGGACCCGGGAAAGGCTGGCGGAACACGATGTGACCCGGCAGGCCCAGTGCCAGACCAAGTGCACGGACCTCGTCCTTAAAGAAATGATCGAGCGGCTCGATGAGGTCGAAGTGCACGCCCTCGGGGAACGGGATCAGGTTGTGGTGGCTCTTGATGGTGGCCGTCTTGCCGCCCGTCTTGCGAGCGCCGGACTCGATGATGTCGGGGTAGATGGTGCCCTGAGCCAGGTACTTGACCGGCTTGCCATCGGTCTCGAGCTGCTGCGCCACGGCGAAGAACTCTTTCCAGAACTGCGTACCGATGATGCGGCGCTTCTCCTCGGGCTCGGTCACGCCGGCCAGAAGCTCGGCATAACGGTTCTCGGCGTGGACGTGGATAAAGTCGACATCGAACTGCTTGGTGAAGATCTCTTCCACCTGCTCGGGCTCGCCCTTGCGCAGCAGGCCGTGGTTGATGAACACGCAGGTCATCTGCTTGCCTACGGCGCGGGCGCCCAGCGCAGCCACGACGGAGGAGTCAACGCCGCCGGACAGGGCCAGAATCACGCGGTCGTCGCCGACCTTCTCGCGGAACTCGGCCGTCATGGTCTCGACCAGGTTGTCCATGCTCCAGTTGGGCTCCAGGCCACAGATCTCAAACAGGAAGTTGCTCAGCAGCTGCTGACCGTACTCGGAGTGCTTGACCTCGGGGTGGAACTGCGTGGTGAAGATCTTGCGCTCGACGCACTCCATCGCAGCGACCGGGCACACGTCGGTGCTGGCGGTAACGGTAAAGCCCTCGGGCACCTCGGACACGGCGTCGCGGTGGCTCATCCACACGGTCTGCTCCATGGGCGTGGAGTTAAAGAGCTTGGCGCCGGCAGTGCGCGTAATAGTGGCGCGGCCGTACTCGCCCACCTCGGAGTGACCGACCTTGCCGCCGAGCGTCACGGCCGTGATCTGATGGCCGTAGCAGAAACCCAGGACGGGAAGGCCCAGGTCAAAGATGGCAGGATCGATGGACGGAGCGTCCTCGGCGTACACGGAAGCCGGACCGCCGGAAAGAATGAGCGCAGAGGCGTTCATCTCGCGAATCTCGTCGGCCGAGATGTCGCAGGGGACAATCTCGGAATACACGTTGAGGTCGCGGACGCGACGGGCAATGAGCTGACCGTACTGCGCACCAAAGTCGAGTACGAGGACCTTTGCGGAAGCCTTTTGATCCATGGTTTCCCCCTCTTGTTGGCGGGGAGCCGGTGCCCACCCGCGTGAATGAACGAAAATAACCTCCATAGTGTACACGTTATATGGGGTTTCTCGTCCCTCGCAGCCATCAGCGCACGGCAAACGCACGACCTGGGCCCCTATTTGACGGCAATTGAAGTGTTACCAAACGTTGCAGATGATGTAATACGTTTGAACACTGGACGCCCTGTGCCACAATACTGCCGAACGACTCCGCCTCTGCGGCGGCAAATACGATAGGAATACCAGCATGAAGCGCATCCTTCTCATCGCCACGGGCGGCACCATCGCATCGACCGAGGACGGCAACGGCCTCTCCCCCGCCCTGACCGGTGAGGAGCTCGCCCAGAGCGTCCCCGAGATCTCGGGCCTCTGCGAGCTCGACGTCGTGCAGCCCATGAACATCGATAGCACCAATATGCGCCCAAGCGACTGGATGCGCATCCGCGACGTCATCGTCGAGGGTTATGCCGACCACGACGGCTTCGTGATTCTACACGGCACCGACACCATGAGCTACACCGCGGCGGCGCTTTCCTATCTGATTCAGGACAGCCCCAAGCCCATCGTGCTCACCGGCTCGCAAAAGCCCATGGGCAACCCCTTTACCGATGCCAAGCTCAACCTGTACCAGAGTCTGCTCTATGCACTCGACGAGCATTCGCACGATGTTTCGATCGTGTTTGGCGGCGTAGCCATTGCCGGCACGCGTGCCCGCAAACAGCGCACTATGAGCTTTAACGCGTTCATTAGCGTCAACTATCCTCCCATCGCCTATATCCGCAACGACCGCATCGTGCGCAACGGGCTTCACGGCACGCATCAGGGCGTAAACCCGGTGCGTTTCTACGACAGCATCGACCCACGCGTATTTGTCCTTAAGCTGACGCCCGGCGTGAACCCGGGTATCCTGGACGCCCTAGCCGATAGCTACGATGCTGTAATTCTTGAGACCTTTGGCATTGGCGGTATTCCCGAGTTTGGCGAGTCCGGCGAGTCATTCCAGGAGACGATTTTCCGCTGGGTCGATTCGGGCCGTACTGTCGTTATGACCACGCAGGTCCCCGAGGAGGGCCTCGACCTAGGTGTTTATGAGGTCGGCCGAGCTTATGCCGATCATCGGGGTATTTTGCGCGGCGACGATATGACCACCGAGACGCTCGTGGCCAAAACCATGTGGGCGCTCGGCCAGTCACGTGATGCGGCAGAGATTCAGCGCCTGTTCTACAGCCAAGTCAACCACGACCGCATCCCGATGGCGTAATTCAGTTGTCGACGGGTATCCCCTATTCGATGCCCTCGAGAAGTTCTGACACCGTCATGCCGAGTGCGGGCGCGATCTTAAATAGAACCTTGAGCGTGAAATTTGCCGTCCCGTCTTCGATTCGGTCGAGGTAGGGTCGGCTGATTCCTGTCGCCACACAAAAATCAACCTTGGAGATACCAAGGTCTCTGCGTGTCTCTTCGACCCGCCTGCCAAGAATCTGTTTCGCACGTTCGTCCATGCAGCCGAGTTTGAAATGGAGCCGAACATAAACGTAAACTATAGTTTACGTTTTGCCGAATACACAGGAGTTTTCTATGTCGGGTTCTTCGGTCCGCATGTACCGAGCCACGCTTCGCACAAACAGCGCGCCGCCCAAGCTCGTCGTCGTTGAAGCAGAATGCCTTTCGCCCGATGAGCGCACAGCATTTGCATTGCTGTCAAGTCGCGTCACCGCCGTTTTGGTCCCTTGCCCGGCGCAAGGTGAACTTGCCATCCAATGCCAAGCGCACAGCTGCTCGCTCAAGCAGGCTGCCGTAATCGCAACCAGTCAACGTGGCCTGCCCCTTCTCCTGGAAGCCGGTATCGCACTTGCCCTTCGGGGCGCCGGATACGAAAACGAGGCCGCCGCCGACATGGTCTTTAAACCACGATCGAGCGGCGGCCTCGCAGCAGCCATTGAATATGCGTGCAGGCTCGTTGCCTAAAAGGACAAGCTAGAAACCAAAGCCAAAGCCCGTTCCAGTAATCGCCGAATACATAAAGTAGACGTTGATTGCGTTGAGGAACACGCCCGTGATGCAGCCGTTACGCAGGTAGCGCTCGCACACGATGCGCGCCATGGCGGCGGAGTCATCATTGTTCTTTGCCTGGCGTCCCGCCGTAAAGTACGTCGCCACGCTCAGCAGCAGGTTGAGCACCGGAAGCGCCAGCAGCTCATAGCTCTTGCCCCAGCGCGTCACCTCGCCGGCGGCGTTAAACTTCGTTGCCACCTCGGGACCAATGTTGGGGATAACACACGCTGCGACCACCAGCGGAATCACCGCAAGCACGAGCAGCGCGATACCCATGTAGCCAGCTTTTTTGCCATATTTAAACATATGCGTCGTCCTTACACGTTAAAGCGGAAGTGCACGACGTCGCCATCGGCCATGACATAGTCCTTACCCTCGATACGCAGCTTGCCGGCGGCCTTGGCGCCCTGCTCGCCACCGAGCTCGATGTAGTCGTCGTAGCCAATGACCTCGGCCTTAATAAAGCCGCGCTCAAAGTCGGTGTGGATGACGCCGGCGGCCTGCGGGGCGGTCGCGCCCTGACGAACCGTCCAGGCCTTGACCTCCATCTCGCCGGCCGTAAAGAACGACTGCAGGCCGAGCAGCTTGTAGGCCGCCTGAGCGAGCACGTCCAGGCCGGACTGCTCCAGGCCCAGGCTCTCCAGGTAGTCGGCGGCGTCCTCGGGATCGAGCTCGGAAAGCTCGGCCTCAATCTTGGCGCAGATGGGCAGCGGCTTGACGCCGTCGATGGGTGCCAGATCGTCGTTAAGCATATCCTCGTCCACGTTGGCCACATACAGGATGGGCTTCATGGTGAGCAGGAACAGGCCCTTGGCGGCAGCACGCTCCTCGTCGGTCATCTCCATGGATGCGGCGCGCTTGCCCTCGTTGAGCCAGGCAAGCAGGCGCTTGGCCACCTCAAACTTGGGCATGAGCTCCTTGTCGCGCTTGGCCTCCTTCTCGAGCTTGGGCAGCTGCTTCTCGAGCGTGCCCATGTCGGCCAGGATGAGCTCGGTCATGATGGTATCGGCATCGCCGGCAGGATCGACGAACTCGCCCGTGCGGCCCACCTCACGCATGACGTTGGGGTCCTTAAAGTAGCGCACGACCTCGCAGATGGCGTCGGTCTCGCGGATGTTTGCCAAGAACTGGTTGCCCAGACCCTCGCCCTCGTTGGCGCCCTTTACCAGGCCTGCGATGTCGACGAACTCGACCGTAGCCGGCACAATGCGGCCGGGGTTGACGATGTCGGCGAGCTTTTGCAGGCGGCTATCGGGCACATCGACGATACCCACGTTGGGGTCAATCGTGGCGAACGGGTAGTTGGCGGCAAGGCCGGTCTTTTTGGTAAGCGCGGTGAACAACGTCGACTTGCCCACGTTGGGCAGGCCCACGATACCGATGGAAAGGGACACGACAGCTCCTTTTGGTACAGGTACTTCAAACCGTATAAGTATAGCGCCGCCGCAGCATCCGGGCGAATCCGGACACCACGGCGGCGCAAATGAAGCAGAGATGCGTGAGAGTTCGAGACAGCAGTCCTTACTTAAGCTCGGGCCAGAAATCCTTGTTGGCCTCGATGAGCTCGTCCAGGATCTGCTTAGCAACGCTTGCCGAAGGAATGGTCTTGGAGAGCGTGAGTGCCTGCCAGAGCTTCTGGTAGCTGCCCTCGACCCAAGCCTGGACAACGAGTTTCTCGACGGAAACCTGCTGCTCCATCAGGCCCTTCTGGAACTGCGGGATCGGGCCCTGGCAGATCTTCTCAAAGCCGTTGGAACCGACGATGCAAGGCACCTCGACCATGGCCGTCGGGTCGAAGTTGGGCACAGCACCATCGTTGGGGACGATCAGCAGGAAGCGCTCGAGCGTGTTCTCGGCCAGCGCGCAGGCAAGGTCGACGATGTAGTTGGCATGTACATCTGGCTCAAAGCCGCCGTCCTTGGCAGTACCCTTGGCGATGATGTCGCGACAAGCGCCAAAGACCTTCTTCTCGCGGCCGTCCATAACCTCATTAGCGCGAGTGTAGTTGGGGTCAGACGTCTCGACGACATAGTCCGGATACAGGTAGTACTTGAGGTAGGTGTTGGGAATCGTCTCGGGATCGACAGCATAGACATCCTTGGCCTTGCCGAAGGTGTGAATCCAGCTCTCCTCGACGTGCTGCTCCTTACCGGCCTCGTGCTCAATGCCGTCCAAGTAGCCGTTCTTTGCCATGTGCTCCTTGATCTGCGGCATGAGGTCGTTACCCTCCTTGTCGTAGATCTTGCTCCACCAACCAAAGTGGTTGAGGCCGTAGTAGCTGTACTGCAGCTCGCGACGATCCTTGATGCCGCACATACGGCTCATCTTATCCATGAGGTCGATCGGCATGTCGCAGATGTTGATGATGCGGCTGTTGGGGCGCAGCACGCGGCAGGCCTCGGCGACGATGGCCGCGGGGTTGGAGTAGTTGAGCATCCAGGCGTTGGGGCTGTACTTCTCCATGTAGTCGAGGATCTCGATGACACCACCGATGGAGCGCATGCCGTAGGCGATACCGCCGGCACCGCAGGTCTCTTGGCCAACGCAGCCGTACTTGAGAGGAATCTTCTCGTCGAGCTCACGCATGGCGTACAGGCCGACGCGGATGTGGGCAAGCACGAAGTCGGTCCCGGTGAATGCGGTCTCGGGGTCGGTGGTGTAGCTAAACTCAACCTCGGGGGCGTTCTCGTGGAAGTAGATCTCGCAGGCCTTGGCCACGGTCTCCTGGCGCTCGGCGTTGTTATCGTAGAAGGTCACCTTGTTGACCGGAAAGCGGTCGCGCTCCTCAAGCAGCATCAGAGCGATGCCCGGGGTGAAGGTAGAGCCACCGCCGGCAATGGTCACGGCATAGTTTTTCTTGGACATGATGTCCTCCTCATTCTGGCCGCTTGCTCAATCCATCCCCGTACGCGGCCTGCACGGTTTGGAATTGTTACCTAGAAGTGGAGTTTTTTATCTCTAGAATCGGCCTTGCGGTGCATACCGGCTCTGCAAGGCCGATTGTTTCGATGGACGATGGTTTACAGAAGACTCTCGAACTTCAGAAGACTCTCGAACTTCTCGCGAACCTGCGGGACGCTAAGGCCGATGATGACCTGGATTGACTGACCTTGGACCACCAAGCCATGCGTACCGATCGCCTTGAAGGAAGCCTCGGGTGCAACGACGCTCTTGTCCTTGACGTTAACGCGCAGACGGGTAGCGCAGTTCGTTACATCGATGATGTTATCCGTGCCACCGAGCAGATTGAGGATGTTCTCGGCAAGCACCAAGCGTTCATCATCTTTACTCTGGGCGACCGATTTGCCAGCAGCAGCACCGCCCTGCTTTTGCTTGTAGTCGGCCTTGGACTTGAGCTCGACCTCAACATCGTCATCCTCGCGACCGGGGGTCTTAAAGTCGAACTTGACGATCAGGAAACGGAAGACCACAACCCAAAGAGCGGTAAAGCACAGACCGACAAGGATGGAGATGGCGTACTGCAGACCGTGTGCGGCCCAAAGGGGCAGCCAGTCCCACGAGAGCATCGAGATGATGCCGCCGTCGAAGATGCCCACGACGCCAAGGAGGTTTTGAGCCATGCAGCCAAGCGCTCCGAGCACGCAGTGGACGACGAACAGGCCGGGCGCGATGAACAGGAAGGTGAAGTCAAGCGGCTCGGTAATACCGCAAAGCATAGCGGTAAGGGTGACCGGGATCAGCAGAGCCTTGACGCGCTGCTTGCGCTCGGGTTTGGCGGTCATATAAAACGCAATGGCGACGCCAAGCGAACCGAAGACCTTAGTCCAACCAGGGCAGGTATAGGCAGCCCAGGGTGCGGCATCCTTAAGAGCAATGCTCGGATCGGCAGCCAGTTGGGGCAGGATGTTGGCCCAAGCAGCAAAGATGCCGCCATTGACCGCCGCGTTGTCGTAATAGAACGGCGTATAGATAAAGTGGTGCAGGCCTGTAGGGATCAGCACGCGCTCGAAGAAAGCAAAGACACCCACGCCAAACGTACCGGCGGAAAGGATGAATCCCTGGAAGGCAGAGATAGCAGCCTGAACATGCGGCCACACCAGGCAGGCGATAAGAGCGACCGGAACCATAACGAAGAAACCGATCATATAGATGAACACGGAACCCGAGAACACGCCCAGCCACTCAGGAAGTTCGGTGTCGAAGAACTTGTTATGCAGCATCGTGGCGATACCAGAGATAATGAGCGCGCCCATGATGCCCATGTCAAGCGTTTTGATGCTTGCGATAGTGGCAAGACCAGTACCGCTGCCCGCCTCGACAGAATAGTCGACACCAAAGACAGGGCCCCACTGCCCCAAGATTGTGCTTACAAAGTAGTTGAAGGTAAGGTAGATGGCCAAAGCCTCCATGCAGCAGCGAGCGTTCTGCTTGTTCGCGAGCGAGATTGGCAACGCTACGCAAAACAGCAACGGCATCTGGTTAAAGAGCGTCCAACCACCCTGGAGCAGCACATTCCAGCAATCAAACCAAAGATGGCCCGCAGTGGCCATCTCGCCAAAGATCGCCTCGGTGGTAAACAATGTACCCAGGCCGACGACGATTCCGGAAAATGCGAAAAGAAATGCAGGCGTGTACATTGCACCGCCGAAACGTTGTATCTTTTGCATCATGACGGGGAATCCCCCTCTCTTCATTCGGAGCGCTGCGGTTTTGGCTTCACTCGAGACCGCAGACGCGCCGTTTGCGTGTACCTCGTGCAATAGGACGGGTGGGCCCGCTTCCCTGACTTCTTGCACTTACGTTTTATCACATCACTCATCTATACAAGTTAGTATAAATACTACAGTCAGTCAACGGTTGATTATTGGCCGTAAACGGTATATGTCCAGTATTTCCCCTGCTAAATCTGACATAGCTGATGGCTGAAATTTATATTTCTTTTCTACTTGTCTAGATGTGCTTGTCTATATCTATAGACATGCCTATACTTCATTTCAACATTCACCGCCACGTTAAGGAGTCACCATGAAAAGCGCGGTCTTCTATGGAAAGCACGACCTCAGAGTCGAGGAATCGGCAAAGCCGGTCGTGGGCAAGCGCGACGTTCTGATCAACGTCAAAGCTTGCGGCGTCTGCGGTACCGACGTTCATATCTACGAAGGCGACAAGGGTGCAGCCGACGTTACCCCGCCCACGATCCTTGGTCATGAGTTTGCGGGCGTTGTCGAGGCCGTGGGCAGCGACGTCGCTGGCTTTAAACCGGGCGATCGCGTGTGCATCGACCCAAACCATCCCTGCGGCTGCTGCGAACCCTGCCGCGACGGAATCAACCACTACTGCGAGCATATGACCGGTTACGGCACCACCGTTAACGGCGGCTTTGCCGAGTACTGCTCCGTCGATATGCAGCAAGTCTACAAGTTGGGCGATCACACCAGCTTTGAGCAGGGTGCTATGACCGAGCCCGTCGCCTGCTGCCTGCACGGCATCGATATGTGCAACATCAAGCCCGGCAGCACAGTTGTCGTTATCGGCGGTGGCATGATCGGTCTGCTCATGATGCAGCTTGCTAAAAACGCCGGCGCCACCAAGGTTGTCTTGCTCGAGCCCGTCGAAGGCAAGCGCGAGGTTGCGCTCAAACTCGGCGCCGACCTGGCAATTGATTCCATCCACGAGGACGTCCCGGCCCGCCTGAAGCAGGAGGGCGTCGGCAACGTCGATGTCGTTATCGAGTGTGTTGGCAAGCCCGTCACCATCGAGCAGGCCATCCAGATCGCCGGCCACAAGGCTACGGTCATGATGTTCGGCCTCACCAAGCCCGATGAGACAATCACCGTCAAGCCCTTCGAGGTCTTCCAGAAGGAGCTTGTGCTTACCTCGTCCTACATCAACCCTTATACGCAGCGTCGCGCGCTCGAGCTCATCGACTCTGGCAGGCTCGACGTATCCTCGATGGTCGCCAAGGTGGCTTCCCTCGACGAACTCGGCGCCATCCTGTCAGACCCAGCTCTGCGTGCCATGGGTAAATATATAATCGACCCCAGCAAGTAAATCGATCGACACCTGCGCGAGCGGTCCTCATCCACCGCTCGCGCACTCAACTCTAGGAGACCGTCGTGGCGCGAGCCATCTTCCAAACCATTTATGACAACGTGAAGCAGTCGATTGACGACGGCACATACGCCTATCAGAGTTATCTGCCTTCGGAGACTGAGCTCACGCAGCTGTTTAACTGTTCGCGCATGACGGTCCGTCGCGCCATCTCGATGCTTGCGGCAGATGGTTACGTGCTCCCCCAGCAAGGCAAAGGCATGCGCGTCATTCGCAACATCAGTGACGAGAAGAGTCGTGGCGGCGGCGGACTCGAGACCTTTAAGGAAATCGCGGTCAACCGAGGCTTTGAGCTCAAGACTGTCACCACCGTCTTTGAGCTCCTCATCTGCAGCAAGGCGCTCTCCAAGATTACCGGGTTTCCCGAAGGCTGTGAGCTCACACGCGCCAAACGCATCCGTTATGCAGACGGACGGGCCGTGTGCTCCGACGACTCCTATTACCTAAGCTCACAAGTACCGGGGCTGACACCCGAGATTGTCAACGACTCGATCTATCGTTACCTCGAAGAAGGCCTTGGCATTAAGATTGCCACGGGCAAGCGCGATGTAACGATTGAGCATCCCACGCCCGAGGATGCACGCGTACTCGATCTCGACGACTTTAACGCACTCGCTGTTGTACGCGGACAGACCTACAACGCCGACGGTATCCTTATGGAATACACCGAGACCAAACAGGTTCCCAGCTTCTTTTTACTCCACGAAACGGTCACCCGCCGCAATAACGGCAGCGAGACCCATCAGAGCAGTATGAGCTAACCATCTATTAGTTGCGGTGGAATAGTTCCTAGAATGGCCAGCTTAAGGGCAAAACAGGAACTATTCCACCGCAACTTTTTTGGCCGGCGGGGCAGCACCTGTCCCGCCGGCCATCATTTACGCTCGTTTAGCTAGTCCGCGAGCTTCTCCACCTGATCGAGCATCTTGTCGAGCTTGGCCTTTGCCTCGGCCTTGACCTTCTCAGCTTCTTCGTGAGCCTTCGCCTTCCGGGCGGCCTTTTCCTCGGCCTCGGGGTCGACGACAACCAAGTTGGACGCATCGTGTTCGACCAGCTTGAGCGCATGCTCGGGACACACCTTGGCGCAGGCACCGCAGCCCAAGCAATACGTGGACTCCAACGCAAAGCGGCCGCTTCCCACCAGATCACAGGCAAACGTGGGACACACGTTGACGCACTCGCCGCACGACGTGCACTTTTCAAAATCGCACTCCGGCGTGCTCACCTGCATGTTCTGGGCAAGCTCGGGATGGTTCTGCAGCGTCGAGAGCACCAGCTGCCGCCCATGGGTGAGCGAACGGCGGCGCTTGGTCGTCGTGGTGCCGCACATGGTGTTGAGCGTGCGCTCCAGCTGGGTAATCTGATGGCGATGGGCCTTGAGCTTTTGCGTCACCGAGGCCAGCGCTGCCGTCGCCGGGTTGAGCTTGGTCACCGTCAGGCCCGTGGTGCGGGCAATCTTTTCCATGTACTCCTTGCGCTCGTACTCGCGAAGCTTATGGCACTTGAGGCTCTTGGGGTCGACTTCCAGGCCCATACCCGTGCCAGACCACTCCTCGGCCTTCGCAATTGCCTCGCCCAGAATGTCCTCACCGCCGGTGTTGCGGCATTTATCGCACACGCCCAACGGCAGGTACACACTCACGTTAGGATAGTCGGCCAGTACCGAGAACCAGGTCTCGGCAGTAATATCGCCCACGCAGGCGACGACGACCTCGTTCTCGCGCGGCATGCGCTTAAGGGCACGCGTGCAGGTAACGTAGGCGGTCTCGTGGCTCGTAGCCGCCGAGACAATATCGTCATACAGGTTTTTGGGCGCCAGGCGCGGCGAGATGATCGCCTCGGTCGGACAGGCAGCGGCGCACAGTCCGCACTTGCGACAGGAGTCGAGGATCTCGATGGCGTCCTCCTCGACCTCGATGGCGTTGACCGGGCACACGTCCATGCACGCGGTGCAGCCGCTCTTTTCGTTTTTGCAGGTCAGGCATGGAATGGTGTTACCGCGCGGACGCTCCTTGTAGTCGGCAGGATTCCACTGCGGCGCCGATGGATCGAGCGCGTCGGTCACGCCGCCAAGCGGGTTTTTAAGAAAGTCGAAACCCTTGCTGATCTCGATAATGTCATCAAACAGATCGTGTTCCTGCGCCATGCGCGGCCCCTCCCTGAGCAGTGCAAACAAGCAAGAGATAATGATACGCTATCGGCCCACGCCTCGGGCAAATTACACGCAGAGTGCCCTTGGCGGCAAATAGCCCATGGCCTATCGCCGCCTCGATTGCACAAGGTCAATCAAGCGCCAAGCTATGCCTCGCACATGAGCTGCACGAGCTTTTGTTTGGTCACCTTGACCTGCTCGTTGGCCATGTTACGCTCGTTTCTAAAGACCGCATTTGCAACACCCTGCAGATCGGCATCGGAAATCTCGCTGCACGGACCGTCCATCGAAGCCGCCGTGGGGCATACGCACAACGGCAACTCGGCATAAAACGCAACGGCCTTGGCGATATCGAGCATCTTGCCGCCGCCAATACCCACTACCATGTCGCAATACTCGGCTTGGGCTTCCTTAGCCATTTCGACAACGGCGTCTTCCGTACACGGACCGTTGTAAATCTTGAAGAACGGCTCGCTTAGATCGTCGTCCAGAAATCCATCGACGATCTGCTTGCACAGCCGATCCTCAGTGCCCTGGTCAAACAAGACATAGGCAGCGCAGCCCAACCATGACAGATACCTGCCCTGACGCGAAAGTTCGCCCGGCCCCTGAACATACCGGCCGGGACCGCCATAAACCATGGGAAGCGCCATACGAGAATCTGCCCTTCATCAAACAACGATTGGTGCAAAGTAACCTGCCCCCTGCACCAACTTGTGCATTGGAGACAGGCCGCTTTGCACCACAGCAAAAAGGGACAAAGCCATCTGTCGGATCTGCCCCTTCCTTAGATATGTTTTACTCATCCATAAGGT
The DNA here is from genome assembly GCA_900548935.1 of uncultured Collinsella sp. Lineage (GTDB taxonomy): Bacteria > Actinomycetota > Coriobacteriia > Coriobacteriales > Coriobacteriaceae > Collinsella. The sequence goes on along the minus strand of URMR01000017.1, from coordinate 8,489 downwards.
AATAATGACCCAGCGCGTCGGCACCCAGGATGGCGTTTGCGACCATCTCGGGCGTCACCTCAAACGGCATGTTGCACATGGTGTCATCGGGCGCGCAGGCGGCCTCGGCAACAATCATGGTCTGGTCGCGCGTAAGCTCGGCAACGCCAAGTTCCTTCATCGTGACCGGCAGGCCCAGCTCAATGCAGAAGCCCAAGACTTCCTCGAGTTTCTCAGTCGGGGCATCCTCGAGTACCAGCTGGACGATGGTGCCAAAGGCGACCTTCTCGCCGTGATACATGCCGTGGCACTCGGGCAGCATCGTCAGGCCATTGTGGATGGCATGAGCAGCAGCAAGGCCCGAGCTCTCAAAGCCAATGCCCGAAAGCAGCGTATTGGCCTCGATGATATGCTCGACGGCAGGCGTCAGCGCACCCTTCTCCAGCGCGACCTTGGCCTTGACGCCATCGGCCATAAGCGTCTCGTAGCAGAGCTTAGCGAGCGCCAGGCCGGCCATGCCGCCCTTGCCGCCGGCGCAAGTGCCACCGTCGGCATCATGCGTCGCCTGGGCCTCAAAGTAGGTTGCGAGCGCATCGCCCATACCGGAAACCGTCAGGCGCACCGGGCTCGCCGCGATAACCGTCGTATCCATCAGGACGATATTGGGGTTTGCCTTAAGGAAGAGGTACTTATCGAACTGGCCGTCATCGGTGTAAAGCACCGAAAGCGCCGAACACGGTGCATCGGTCGAGGCAATGGTGGGGCAAATGATAACCGGGGACTCCAGGTAATAGGCGACGGCCTTCGCGGTGTCGAGGATCTTGCCGCCACCGACGCCGACGATGATGTCGCAACCGTTGTCGCGGGCGAGCGCAACCAGGAGATCGACCTCGCCTTTGGAGCATTCGCCGTTAAAGTCCTCAAACAGCAGCTCGGCCTTAGCCTCGGCAAAGCCGCCCTCGATCTTGGTGCCGACGCGCTTCTTGCCCGAAGGCGTCACGATGACGAGGGCCTTAGCGCCGAGCGGCTCAACGTAAGAGCCGAGCTTGGCGAGCTCGTCCGGGCCCTGGATGTACTTGCTGGGGCTATTGAAGATTGCAGCCATTTTTATCCCATTCTCTAATAATTAAAAAGAAAGGGGCTCCGTACGGATACGTGCGGAGCCCCTCATTACGATAACAAGAGTCGATTAGAAATCGATGTCGGTGTCGTAGTAGCAGGCCTTGAGGATCTTCTCGAAGTCGGCAGCCTTGGTCTCACGCGGGTTCTCCGGCGTGCAGGCGTCCTGCTCGGCGTTCGCGGCGATCTCGGGGAGCTTCGCGAGGAACTCCTCCTCGGAAACCATCTGCGGGTTCTCGGCGTCGACCTTCACGCCACCATTCGCGTAATCCTTGATGGACTGCGGAATGTTGAGCTGATCGTTGAGGTCGCGAATCTTCTGGACGAGCGCGGCGATGAGCTCCTCGTTGGTCTCGCCGGGAAGGTGCAGGATCTCCTTGGCCACGTAAGCGTAACGCTCGGCAGCGCGCGGATCCTTGGAGTTCCACTGGATGACCTTGCCCAGGTACATGGCGTTAGCAGCACCGTGGATGATGTGGCCGTTCTCAAAGGCTGCACCGGTCTTGTGAGCCATGGAGTGAACGATGCCGAGCAGGCCCGAGGAGAAGGCGATACCGGCGATGCACTGAGCCTCGTGCATGTGCTGACGGGCCTCATGGTCGCCAGCATAGGACTTGGGCAGCCACTCGACGATCTCGCGGATGCCGTGCAGAGCGTTGGCGTCGGTGAACATAGAGGCACAGGTGGAAACGTAGGCCTCCATGCAGTGGGTCAGAGCGTCCATGCCGGTGTGAGCGCACAGCTTGGCGGGCATGGTGTAGGTGAGCTCGGGGTCGACGATGGCGACATCAGGGGTGATGTTGAAGTCGGCCAGCGGGTACTTGATGCCCTTGGCGTAGTCGGTGATGACGGAGAAGGCAGTGACCTCGGTAGCGGTGCCGGAGGTAGAGGAAATGGCGCAGAAGTGAGCCTTCTGACGCAGCTCGGGGAAGCTGAACGGCTGGATAATGTTGTCGAAGGACTCCTCGGGATACTCGTAGAAGACCCACATGGCCTTAGCGGCATCGATGGGCGAACCGCCACCGATAGCAACGATCCAGTCGGGCTCGAAGTCGCGCATAGCGGCTGCGCCCTTCATGACGGTCTCGATGGAGGGATCGGACTCGACGCCCTCGAACAGCTTGACCTCGAAGCCGCCCTCTTTGAGGTCGGCCTCAACGTCCTGCAGGAACCCGCCGCGGCGCATAGAGCTGCCGCCAGAAACGATGATGGCCTTCTTGCCCTTGAGGTTCTTTACCTCGTGGCGAGCGCCCTCACCAAAGTACAGATCGCGAGGATTGGTAAAACGTCCCATACTGTGCCTCCTAAACAAGCCCCTCTTAGACTTGCGTATATAACGGAGCACCCGATTGGCTCCGTTAGGACCGTTTTGCGCGTTGCCGGCGATGACAATGCGCGATGTCTAAACGTCTCAACGCTCAGACAAACACTATTTTACCGTTCTGGTTGGTCAGTTATTCACCTAAAGCCAACAATGATGAAACGTTTTTTCTATCCCTGAAGACCCTTGTGCGGCATCCATACTCCCAAGCTGGGCAAACGTTTTATCAAGGTTGACCACATATCCCGGGCAGGACTGTGCCCCTCCAAAATGCGCCCCGTTCGCCGCCAAAAATCGACCGTTTGCGGCACCGTGATACCACTCAGTCGTCCAAGGTGCCGACATTTGTGCGACATCCGCCTGACATCCGTCTTCGTGGTGCAAAGGTGCATGTCCAAGTGCGGCACCCCCGGTGTGCCACATGCGGGTAAACTAGAACCTTATATAGAGAGATTTGAACCCTAACCGCAGCAAAGGAGGCCCCATGGCATTCGATCCCATTCAAGAGGATTGCCATCGCCTCGTTCTTGAGGCCTTGCGCCGCGACAATATCCCGCTCACCGACGGTGCCGCCGTAGAGCGTCTGATGGAACAATTCACCCGCAACCCCGCGCCGCTCATCGTGCACGACCGCGACCGCGCCGGGCACCTCATTGCCAAGGTAGTCGAGGCTGTCGACTACCGCATTCCCTTTATCCCTGACGATACCCAGGCAGAGCAAGAAGAGGCCGCTGCCGAGAACATGCTTCGCGAGGCAGCCGAGCTCGATCCGGCCAACTGGGACGCTCAGCGCATGCTGACCGCCCTCACCGCCAACTCCAACGAGGAGTACGTACAGTACTTGGTATCCAAGCGCGATGAAGTCGAGCACGACTTGGCGCTCAAGATTGCCTCGGCACAAGACCCCTACGAGCGTGAGGCCGCAGGCGACCTGACCCGCCGCCCCTACCTGCGCTGGCTTGCCGCCCTTGCGTCGCGCGCCCTCATTAGCGGCCGCTATCGCATGTCGCTCGAAGCCGCAAACCGCAGCCTGGACTTTGCACCCAACGACCCCGCCGGCGTCCGTCATACTGCGATGCTTGCCATGGCAAAGCTCGAATACCCTGCCGAGGAGCTCAAACGCTTTCGCTCTGCCCACTCCGTGCCCTATCTTGCCAACACGCCGCTGCGCCGTCGTCCCAAGGACGCGGAGCGCGACTTGGACCCGTGGACGCTCATCGCGCTGATGAGCGCTGCCTGGCGCGAGCTGGACTACGAGGGTGCCGAGCGCTACTTGCGCATCCTTGCACGCTCGTGCCCGCACGCAGCCGAGGCGCTCTACTTCCAAACCGAGTTTCCCGATGGCGTCTATGCCCGCGTCAACGTGGGTGTGGGCTCCACCGACGAGCTTGTCCTTGCGCTGTCCGAGGCGACGCCGGTACTGCAGGAGGGCCTGGGCGCCCCCGACAACGCCAGTTTTGCCGCCTGGGTCGCCACCAACGATATCGTGCGTTCCCAGATCGACGAGCGCATCCTGCGGGCGGCCGAGCAGGGCTTGCCGTTTAAGGGAGGAGACCTCTAATGGATCCGAGCGTCTACATCCCCGCCTACCTGGAGCGCACCTATCTGGCGTCGCACCCCGAGCTCACCGATGCAGCACGCGAGCTTGTCCATAACGACGTGAACGTCAACCCTCATAAGTATGCGCAGTCCGAGCATGCCCAGGCGCTGCTGTCCTATGCCGGTGTTCATCGCCACCTGCTCGACGAGCTCCATCGCATCGAGGACATGGGCAGCGACGAGGAGTTTGAACAGACGCGCAACCACCTGTTCGACGATACGCGCGATGAGCTGCTCAAGATCGTCCGCGTCGATGCGTATGTCCTCGATGCCCAGCTGCTCGCCATCATTTTGGCGGACACGCCCGTCGACGCCTGTCTGGGCGACCTGATGAAACTCGAGGCGACCACGACCGATTACCTGCAGCAAAGCGTGCCCGGGTTCGACATGGAGGCCCCGCACTACTGGGCCAACAAGGTGCTGGCAGACGGAGTGACGGCGGCCGATCTCACCGTAAGCGAGCCGGCTCTTATCGGGTGGCTCCACACGCTCGAGGCCATCTCGCAGCTGTGCATGGCGAGCGCTCGCTACCGTGCTGCCGCCAACTACGCCCGCCGTGTTCTTAAGGCGGAAGGCTATCCCACCCGAGCTGTAGGCACCGTGTTACTCTCCCTCGCTCGTCTGGAAGACGAAGACGGCTTTTTTGCCCTGGCTCACCAGCTCGAGGAGCAGATGGGGGCCGATGCCCTCGAGAACTCCCCCTGGTACCTGCTCGCCCGCACGATCTTGCTGTTCAAAACGAACAAGATGCGCCCGGCGACACGCGCGCTGCGTGAGTTTGCCAACCGTTGCGAGGGCGGTGCATTCTTCTTACTGAACCCCATGTACCAGACACCGTACCTTCCCTGCCGGCCCGAGCCACGCGATCCCTGGGACCTTTCGCACCAAGCCGTTTGGGAAGCGGACGGTATTATCTCGGACACCCCCGACTTTGCCCCCTGGGCCAACGCCTGCGAAGATGTATCGCAGCTTGCCCAGGAATTTGCGCGCCGTTACGGCTTTTAACGGCGCAAACGCCACGACCATGTCATTCACGTTAGGAACGGCTTCATGAACTTCCGCTCATCTCTCGCCTGCACCTCGAGCGATATCGCCCGCTGGGGGCTGCGCTCCGTCCTTAAGCGCCAGGGTGGCGTACTCCCCGGCCGTATCGCCATGAAGATCGACCCCGAGCTGCTAAGCGACCTCGCGGGCCTTGTCGACCGCAGCGTGGTGATCACCGGCACCAACGGCAAGACCACCACCTCCAACCTCATCGCCGATGCCGTTGCCGCCAGCGGCGCCACCGTGGTATGCAACCGCGCTGGCAACAACATGGAGCCGGGCGTGGTAGGTGCCCTGCTCGAAGCCCGCAGCAATCTTAAGCGTGCCGGCAACGGCAAGCGCGTAGGCGTCTTTGAGTGCGACGAGCTCTACACGGTGCGTGTCCTGCCCAAGCTCAAGCCGACCTACTTTGTGCTGCTCAACCTGTTCCGCGACCAGCTGGACCGCTACGGCGAGATCGACCACACCCAGGACGTCATCGCCCACGCGCTGGAGCTTTCGCCGGCAACGACACTCATCTATAACGCCGACGATCCGCTGTGCGCCTCGATCGCCGCGCGCGTCCCCAACACGAGCATCGCCTTTGGCATCGACGGCGCCACGGGCACCGAGTCCGATCGCATTAGCGACTCGCGTTTTTGCTCGCAGTGCAACGCGCCGTTGGAGTACGACTATGTGCAGTACGGACAGCTTGGCGCATACCATTGCCCCTCGTGCGGCTGGGGTCGTCCTGCGCTGGTCCGTCGCGTAACGGACGTTGAGCTCACCTGCGACGGCTACGGCTTTGACCTGAACTTTGGACCCGATACCGGCGCACCCGCAACGCACATCGCCACGCGCTACAACGGCCTGTACATGGTCTACAACGTTGCCGCCGCCTTCTTTGCGGCACGCGAGTTGGGCGTGAACGCAGCTCACCTGCAGCCCACGCTCGATGCCTACGTCCCCGCCGGCGGACGCATGGGCCGCTGGGAGATCGCCGGCCGCACCGTCGAGGCCAACCTGGCTAAGAATCCCGTGGGCTTCGATCGCCAGATTCAGTCCATTAAGACGGCGGGCGGCAGGCTTTGCGCCTTCTTCCTGAACGACAACGACGCCGACGGCCACGATGTCTCGTGGATCTACGACGTCGACTTCGAGCGCATCGCCGATACCCCAGGGCTTATCGCCTTTGCCGGAGGTACGCGCGCGCACGATATGCAGGCACGCCTGAAGTACGCCGGCATCGACTCCGCCATCATCTCGAATATCGAGCAGGCGATCGGCGCCGCGGCAGACGAGGAGGCTGGCGATACTTTCTACGCCGTCGCCAACTACACGGCCTTCCCGCCGCTGGTCAAGGAGCTCGACGAGCTTAAGGGCACCGATGCGAGCTCGGTTGCCTCCCACGCTGTAACGCGCGCCGATGGTAGCGCTGTCCCCACCGATATTGCGCCGGTCGAGCTTTCGCGCCCCCTGCGCATTGTCTACCTGTACCCCGATGCCCTCAACCTCTATGGCGACGGCGGCAACGTCATTGCCCTCGAGCGCCGCTGCGCCTGGCGTGGCATCCCCGTGCGCGTGGACGAGGTCCGTATGGGCGAGTCGCTCGATCTCACCGACGCCGACATCGTCATGATGGGCGGTGGCTCCGACCGCGATCAGCTGGCCGTGGCACACGAGCTGTTCGCTCAAAAAGACAAGGTCGCGGCCTATGTTGAGGACGGCGGTTCGCTGCTCGCCATCTGCGGCAGCTATCAGCTGCTCGGCCGTTCGTACTATATGGGCGAGAATCGCATCGAGGGCCTGGGCGTCATTGCCGCCGAAACCGTGCGCGGCTCCGACCGCCTGATCGGCAACGTCGCCGTCAAGACCGACCTGGCACCCGAGCCCTTTGTGGGATTTGAGAACCACGGAGGCCGTACCCTGCTCGATGCTGAGGCCACGCCGCTCGGAACGTCCGTCGTCACGGGCACCGGCAACAACGGCGACGACGGCTTTGAGGGCCTCATCTACAAGGGCGTCATCGGCACGTACCTACACGGACCGGCACTGCCCAAGAACCCCGAGCTCGCCGACTGGCTCATCGCCCACGCCCTCGAGCGCCGCGGCAATGCACAGGCCAACGCTCTGCTGCCGCTCAAGCCCCTCGACGACGCCTACGAACACGCCGCCCACGACGCCGCGATGAAGCTCCTCCCCTAACGCCCCGCCGCCACAAAGGGGACAGGCACCTTTGTGGTTGTTTTGATCTGCCACGTTTGTTTGTCTCGATCTGTAACATCTAGGCCGTTGAAAGTCGTCTTACTGTTACAGATTGAGATATTCGTCCCGACGCCCGCCGTCTGAATGTGGGAGGTGTTCGGATAAAGTCGATAATCAAGGCTCCTTTGTGGTGGTTTTTCAGTTTGCCAACGATATGTGAACGGCTAAAAAAGTCTGCTATACTCTTTCCCGCTGTCCCCATCGTCTAGCGGCCAAGGACGCCACCCTTTCAAGGTGGATATCGCGGGTTCGAATCCCGCTGGGGGCACCACAGAATCTGAGAAGCCCGTTACCGATTCGGTAGCGGGCTTTTTGTTACCGATATGCCGGGATTCGAACCCGACAGGGTGCGGAGCTGAGGAAACGCGAAGCGTTTTCCAGCGCAGCACGCGAGGGCCGCAGGCCCGAAGCGAGAGCGGGCGGCGAAGCCGCACGCGGACATCCCTCATCGCCCACCACAGAAATTGGAAACAGTCCTCGCAAGGGGACCGTTTTTGTTTACGCCCGGTGCATGGGATTCGAACCCGTCAGCACGTCTGTCGCAAAGGCCGTGGCCATTGCAGATTTATGGCAAAAAGGGTTCCAGACCGTCCAATGATGCATCAAATGACGCACTGACAATCTGGAACCCGTTCAAACTGGCTATGTTTTGCTCTCGCTAGGCCAAAACGTCCGACAGAATCTCGATCAGACCATCCACGTCGGCTTCCTCGCACACGAGCGACGGAAGGAAGCGCAGCGTATGAGCACCCGTAGCGTTGATCACGGCACCAGCCCCCAATGCACGGGCCACAACATCGTGCGCATCACCCGCAGCATCATCCAAATCGCAGCCGAGCATCAGGCCACGGCCGCGCACCTCTACCACATGCGGAAGCTTAGCCAGCGCCTGTTCCATATAGGCGCCCACCCTGGCAGCATGCTCGGCATAATCGCCGCGCACAAGCACGGAGAGCGTCGCGGCACACGCCGCGACGGCCAGGCAGCTGCCGCCGAAGGTCGAACCATGATCGCCAGGCTTAAAGACGTCAGCGATTTCCTTCTTTGCCACCACGGCACCCATGGGCACGCCGTCGGCAATGCCCTTGGCAAGGCTCATAATGTCGGGCTCCACGCCATAGGTCTGGAATGCAAATGGCTTACCCGTGCGGAAGATACCGCACTGGACCTCATCGGCGATAAG